>CAJXNF010000474.1 GCA_913056375.1 uncultured Pseudomonadota bacterium
TCCATCAGAACCACCACTAACCAGGGTGGTACCATCTTGACTGAAGGCTATCGCATTTACCTTGCCTTGGTGCTCTGAAAGTTCGCTGGATGGCTCATCCTTATCAAGGTTCCAGAAAAGAATCTTTCCATCTGCACCACCAGTCACAAAGCTTGTTCCAATTGGTGAAAACTCCAGAGACTGCACTCTATGGTTTTTGGTGTCGATATTTTTTTCCACCGACTTGCTTTGAAGATTCCAAAGCTTCATGGTTTTGTCCAAGGAAGCCGTAAGTAATCGCTTTCCATCTGGACTTAAGGCCAAGTCTGAGATTGGTCGATCGTGTGCTTGAATTAATTCCCACTGAAACAAACTACCGACCTGCCAAATTTGGATTTGTCCTGTTTGGAGCGAAGCCATCACATTCGCTCCTGTTTTATCAAACCGGACCTGATTAGCTGGAGATTCCAGTTCAATCTTCTCTGGCAAAGCTCCACCAACACGAAAATTCCAAAACCTGATTACTGATTCTTCAGAAGCTGTGATCAAAGTTTGTGCGTCTGGATGCAAGTCCAAATCATGAACGGGTTTTCCAGTTTCTAAACGGAAGCCCATTTCCTCCTTATCCCAATCCCATACGATCACGGTTCCATCAGTTGACCCTGATAACAAACGATCACCCAATTTATTGAATCGAAGTACACTAATTCTTCCAAAATGCTCGCGAAACTCCCGAACAAGAGAAAAATCCGGGAAGCTCCATAGTCGTAGTGTTCCCTCTTGGTCTGCACTGGCCAGAAGGTTACCTTTCGGATGAAGGGCAAGCGCAACAACTTCCACAGGATGGGCACCGATCATTTGCTTTTCGATGACCCCTTTTTCCTGATTCCAATAAATTATCGAACCGTCGTCACTTCCGCTAAATAGTTCCGTGCCATCAACATTTTGAGCTAGGGCACTAACTGCGGTCAAATGGCCTCGCAGAACTTCCTGCTCAATACCTCGCTCAAGATCCCAGATTCTAACGGTCGAATCCATGCCACCTGTGACCAGTTGTTGGGTCGTTGGATTTGATAAGAGTTCTTTCGGCCCATGACTAGCAGCACTGATGTTTTTGAGGCGTTGTCCGGTTAAACCTTTCCAAACGGTAATGTTTGACGCATCATCCAAACTTACGATGAATTGATCTTCTGCACTGTAGATTGCCTTTTGAATCTTCCTTCCCTCTTGATCAATCATTTGAAAAAGTTGAAATTCTTCGGCTTGTACAAAACCACTGAAGAAAAGCATCATGACCAAACAAAGCTTCAAAGGGACATTCATGAAGAGCGTGCAAAGTTTCTGAAGGCGTGATATTGAATTCGTCTTTTGCATAATTCGATCTGAGTTCACGAACTTTAAGATTAAGATTTCTGTTTTCAAACTATGATGATTTATGACGCTTCCAGCATCACCACTTCCCGAAGGTCCTGAAAAAGATGTGGCGATGCCACTGACTGATCACCTAACCGAACTAAGACGTCGGCTCATCATTTCGGTAGCTGTCGTTTTTGGCGGATTTGTAGTTGCGACTTCTTGCGAAATGGAGTTTCAGCAGCCCATTTTAAGCCTCTTTAGGCGGCCACTCGATGCACGGAATATTCCTCTGGTCTTTGACGAATTGACTGAGCCATTCTTCACTTATTTAGCAATCGGGCTGTATACATCGCTCTTTTTGACCTTTCCCGTTGTTCTCTCACAGTTATGGTTGTTCATCAGCCCTGCCCTCTACAATCATGAAAGAAAAGCATTCTGGCCGTTCCTTCTGGTTTCGTATCCACTTTTTGTTGGTGGTGGAATGTTTGGTTATTTTGCAGTGCTGCCTTTTGGATACGATTTTTTCCTTGGGTTTGAGAATCAATTCACACTGCCCTCCCTTCGGATGGGTGCCTACTTATCGCTCACAGTAAAGTTACTTTTTGCTTTCGGTCTCATCTTTGAGCTACCAACAATCATCTACATTCTGGCGAGAATGGGACTTGTTGAGGCAGAATGGCTCAGGCAAAATCGGAAGTACTCCCTAGTCATTGTGTTTATTCTAGCAGCGATCCTCACCCCACCTGATGTCGTGACTCAGACTCTGATGGCCGGGCCACTGATTATTCTTTATGAAATCAGTATTTGGATCGCAAAAGTAGCTTCTCCCAACGAAAAGAAACCCGAGAACCAATCAGAATCTGCTTAATTTGCCAGAATGAATTGGCATACCATCTTTCATCGTCTGCAGTGGATTTTGGGAGGAATTTCAATTGTTTTAATCCTCCCAACAATCTACGCACTTTTCGAAGATGTTGATTCGACTCCTGCCTATTTGCTTCCATCGGCTTTCTCACTAATTTTGGCCTTTTTGTTTAAAAGATTCTATCACGGTGGTGGGATCTTTCGACTTAGGGAAGGCCTCGTGTTCCTATTTTTAAGTTACGTAATCACAATCTTTATTTTCGCTATTCCAATCTGGCTGATTGCAGATGTCAGCTACTCTGAAGCTCTTTTTGAATCTACTTCTGGAGTCACAACTAGCGGTGCAACAGTTTTCGAAGATGTTGAATCCTTGGCAGCCCATCTTCAATTTTGGAGAGCATTTATTCAGTCCATTGGTGGCCTAGCGATCATACTCCTCTTCCTCTATGTCCCACCAATTATTGGAGTGACCGGGCTACAACTGAGTCGTCAAGAAAGCCTCCGAATTCAATCTCCAGGAACTCAGTTTGGCAAGAAAA
>CAJXNF010000475.1 GCA_913056375.1 uncultured Pseudomonadota bacterium
ACGAGCTTGACTTAGTTGTCCCTCTTGTCTGACCAATTGATTGCTTGTTTTTTTACACTTTAGCAATCGGATCTTAAGTGAAAACTTGAGTTGATATTTCTTGGATAAGATCTTCTAAAAATTATTCAAAGAATAATCTGTTTTCATTTACATCAGTAAGGCTATTTTTATGATTTAACAACCAAAGACGTTATTTGCTATTATGGAATAGATTATAGTAACTAAATTTGTTTACTCGATTCCTATAGATAGCGAGAGGAGAGAAAAAAACTGAATATTCAATAATTTAGAAAAATAAATTGATCGAAGAAGATCTTAAAAAACAAAAGAATTTTATTTTTAAAAGATAAAATAAGTACAAAAAATTAGGATTTAGATAGTTTTTCAAAAGACAAATTCATACAAAATCTAAGCTAGTTTGTGGAGTGGAACTAAGCAGAAAAGATGAGAGCTTGACTTCGAATTATGTTCGGCCGATAACCGATAAGTCGCTTCCAAAACTCCGCTCGTTGTTCAGTAGTGGGTGGGAAGATTTTTCGGGAGGAATTTCCCTTCCAAAAGCAAGCAACAGGATAAGCCATGACTAATTCAGTGAAGCAAAATGAAGTGAAGCAGGTGAATCGCCGATCCTTCCTTAAGGGAACGGCAGCAGTCGGTGCCGTCGCGGCTGCCTCCACAATTGGTGCACCAGCGATCCATGCTGGAGCGCACAGTGGTGCAATCACGATGAAGATGCAGACCTCCTGGCCTGCATCAGACATTTTCCAGGAGATGGCCAAGCAGTATGTAGATCGTGTCGAAGCCATGTCCAATGGTCGCATCAAGGTTGAGCTACTGCCATCTGGTGCCGTTGTTGCGGCTTTCCAGGTGTTGGACGCTGTTAATGATGGAGTGCTGGATGCTGCTCATACGGTGCCAGTTTACTGGTATGGTAAGAACAAGGCAGCCTCTCTATTCGGGACTGGGCCGGTATTTGGCGGTAACGCTAATACAATGATGGGCTGGTTCTACAAGGGCGGTGGACAGGAGCTTTACCGAGAGTTGACCCAGGATACGATGGGGCTCAACATTGTCGGGATGATGGGCTTCCCAATGTTCCCACAGCCTTTCGGCTGGTTCAAAGGGCAGGTGAATACTCCAGCAGACTTGGATGGCTTCAAGTACCGCACAGTTGGCTTAGCAGCTGACCTGCTGCAGAACATGGGTATGTCAGTAGCCCAGTTGCCTGGTGGTGAGATTGTGCCTGCGATGGAGCGTGGTGTGATTGACGCTTTCGAGTTCAACAACCCAACCTCTGACCGTCGCTTTGGCGCAGCTGACGTAGCCAAAAACTACTATTTGTCCTCGTACCATCAAGCCTCAGAAGCCTTCGAATTCCTCTTCAACAAGGACTTTTTCGATGATCTGGATCCGGACCTCCAGGCAATTTTGACACACGGTGTGGAAGCAACTTCTACGGCAAATACCATGTTGGCTCTGGATCAATACTCAAGAGATCTTGAGGAACTCCAGTCACAAGAAGGGGTAACTGTTCACCGAACCTCCAAGGAAATTTTAGCTGGACAGCTAGACTCCTGGGATAAGATCATCGTTGAACTGGAGAAGGACCCGTTCATGAAGAGATGTCTGGACAGCCAACGTGCTTGGGTTGAGCGAGTCGCTTTCTACGAAATCATGGGAGGTACAGATCTCGTTACGGCTTACAACCACTACTTCCCAGGTCGTCTGAAACTCTGATGACCCTTTCTGGTAGCTTGCTCTGAGCTACCAGTTTTCCCTACCCAATGTATTTCCGGTTTCTGCTATCGTTTTGGCTCTGTCGCAGAGCCGGGAATCATTGCGCTTTCACTTCCTTCCTCTGCCGAAGGTAGAGTCATGTACGCATTCATACATTTTGCTGACAACCTTTCCGCCTGGTTTGGAAAAGCCTTCGGTTGGTTGATCATGTTGATGACCTTTGGGGTCAGTTACGAAGTTTTTGTTCGTTATGTTCTGAACGCACCCACTCCGTGGGCGTTGGATGTTTCTTTCATCATGTATGGGACACTATTCATGATGGGTGGGGCCTACACTCTGGGTAAGAATGGGCACGTGCGGGGGGATTTCCTCTACCGCAACTGGAAGCCCAGTACTCAGGCTCGTGTTGACCTGATTCTATATTTCATCTTTTTCTTCCCTGGAGTTTTGGCGCTCTCGATCACAGGCTTCAAGTACGCAGCTCGATCGGTCAGCTATGGAGAAGTCAGTATCAACAGCCCGGCTGGTATTCCGATTTTCCAGTTCAAAGCCATCATGGTACTTGCGGGTGTGATGTTGGTAATTCAGGGAATCGCCCAAGTACTACGTTGCATTCACTGTATTCGACATGGCTCCTGGTACGAGATGGAGGAAGCAGATGAAGTTGAAGAGACCGAAGTGCTCCTAATGCGTCAGCAACAGCAGTCCAAGGAGGATGAAAAATGACCGATCCACAAATTGCGTTGTTGATGTTGGGACTGTTCCTGGGAGCGGTCATGTTCGGTTTTCCGATTGCCTACACGCTGATGGCAATGGGGATTGGCTTTGGATACTATGCCTATTTTGATGCAGATCGGATGTGGAGGTCCTTCTACAGGGCCTTGCGGAATGAGGCTGATACCTTCACGCAAGTCCAAACGTGGATAGAGGGCCTCTTCAATAATCGAATATTCGATCTATTTATCAACCAGACGTACACGGTGATGTCGAACGAGG
>CAJXNF010000476.1 GCA_913056375.1 uncultured Pseudomonadota bacterium
TGGATACCGGCTTGCCATGAGCCTCAAGTAACTTGCCGGCGGCTCGAAAGTGTCCGATGTTGGTCATACAACTACCGATAAAGACTTCATCGACGTTATCGCCTGCAACCTGAGAGAGTAGTCGGGCGTCATCCGGGTCGTTGGGTGCACAGACCACGGGTTCCTTGACCTCAGCTAGATCAATTTCAATGACTGCTGCATATTCCGCATCGGGGAGACAAGGCCGGTCTTGTACGCATCGTGGAGAAGAACGCCGACCTGATGCTGTCCGAGCATCTGATCCACAAGCAGAAACAGAGTGAGGGACGCGTACCCCACGCCGTGGAGAAGCTGCAGCAGGATCTGTCCCTTTCCCGCCTTCCGCGCCGTATCGAATGCTTCGATGTCTCCCACCTGAGCGGTACCGGTGTCGTGGCTTCGTGCGTGGTGTTCATCGACGGACAACCTCGCAAGAGCGAATACCGAACCTACAAGGTCCGCACCGTCGGCGATGGGCGCTCGGACGACTTCAAGTCCATGAATGAGGTAGTCGGACGACGCTATGCTCGGGTTGTTGAGGAGAACGGACCGTGGCCGGACCTAGTGGTCATCGACGGTGGCAAGGGACAGCTTAATGCGGCTTTAGCTGTTCTGGAAAAATTAGGAATTGACTGGCATCAACAAGACATCATTGGTCTGGCCAAGGGGCGTTCAGAACGCAGGCGAGGGGTGACTCGCGGCAATGATGAAGACTACGAATATGTTGTCAAACCCAATCAAAAGAATGAGATTCGTCTGCAGCGCCACTCTTCGGTACTATACTTCCTGCAGAACATTCGTGATGAAGCGCACCGCTTTGCCATTGAGTTTCAACGCAAGCTCAAGCGGCAAGACAATCTGAAATCTCTGCTAGATGAAATCCCTGGAGTGGGAAATCGACGCAAGCGAGCCCTGCTCAAACACTTTGGTAGCTTGAAACGGGTACGAGAGGCGAGTGTGGAGGAGTTGCAGCAAGTGTCCGGAATTTCTCCGATTTTGGCAGAAGAAATCGTCCGTTTTTTCAAGGAGTGTGATTCCTTCTTAAAGAAAAAGTACGCTGCTTCACAAAAAGAGAGTTGACAGCTTTTGGGGAGGAATTTATATTTATCAGCTTTCGCTGAACCTTCAGCAAGTCCCCATCGTCTAGAGGCCTAGGACATCGCCCTTTCACGGCGGTAACAGGGGTTCGAATCCCCTTGGGGACGCCACTTCCAAAAATGACCTGCTCATCAGGTTCCGACCAAGCTCTACGTGGGGGCATAGCTCAGCTGGGAGAGCGCAACGCTGGCAGCGTTGAGGTCAGGAGTTCGATCCTCCTTGCCTCCACCACAAAACAACACTACACCATCCCTTCACTGAATTATTTCTAAGCGAGTAGCTTAAAGAACTTCTCAATCTGAAATACTAGTTCCTGATTTCAATGAGGTTCGTATTTCAAAGATTGAATTGCGTTAAGCCTCACTCAGTTTTTAAGCAGTATGCCCCTGCAGAGGCAGTCCAACTACTTGGGCAAGAACGCCAAATTTTGGGAATGGCATCAGGAGAGGCTGGGGAAGACTTCACACAGTAAGCACCTGCGGAGGATCTCCAATAGCTTGGACAGGATCTGCCAATTTTGGGAATGGCATCTAACGCCCAAGGTGATGATTTTACACAATAGGCAATTCCAGAACTTCGCCACTTACTTGGACAAGAACTGCCAACTTTTGGAATTTCTCCGAAGGCTACGTTAGGTGCCAAGATTGCCAAAGCCAAACTACCCAAACTCATTTTCTTGATGATTGATACTACTGCTTTTTTGAATTGATTCATGTCACCTCCAAACTGTTGGAAAAATTGTCAACAACCAAAGTTGACTTGTTGAGATGACTATAAATTATTCTTTTTCTTTTGTAGAGGAGAGCCGGGGGAGAAACAAAATGTAGCTATCGCAGAATAGACTTTATTCAGTTTGTAGGAATTTTTGTACTGAGTTGAATTTAAGTGTTCATAGGGGTTCTGAAGGAATGTTGTCAACCTACTTTGAGAGGTTATGGTTGCTAACTGCCATGTGCGCTGAGCTAAACCTGTTTTCGTTAGGCGAGAGTTAAGTATAAATGGAATGACTAAATGGGGTGTCAAGACGTTCCACATAAGGATGTTGTACTTCCTGTGGAACTTAAGAATTGTCCATATGGATGTGTTGCGGATTTCAAACAGCCCCAAAAACTTTCTTCAGTTAAGCTTCTATTCATTTTGTAAGGACAAATATTTAAGTCAGATCTTCGTTACCAGCTTTACGGAGTTCACGATTCAGACGCTTCTCTAGTTGTGCTCCATCCAATTGGTATCGAGTGATCAGTTGATCCAGATACTCTCGTTCCTCCCGCACAAAGCGCCCATCACTGTAAACAGCTTCTGCTAGGATCGTATAAGCGAGATCAAGTTTGCCAGGATCTTCTTTCAAAATACTCATTGCCTTGTCCACGGGCATATGCTCAAGATCCTCCTGATAGACTGCAGAGATGGATAACTTCTGACGAAAATCTTCCAATTCTTCTGCAGCATAGTGCCCATCAGCTCGATATAGATCATCCACAATTTTCAACAAAGCGATTTGCTCCTCCTCAGTCCAAGTGGCAAAGCGCACTTTATTGGAGAGGGTCCGAAAAAATTCTGCTAGGCTCATGTATATTCTCCTTAAAGTTCAGGCGTTTGTTCTCTGGTTCGCA
>CAJXNF010000477.1 GCA_913056375.1 uncultured Pseudomonadota bacterium
AGATTGACGCTTGATTCGAAACTTGACGATACCTGCAGCATCGTCAATGAAGTTTCTTCTTTCTTCAGGTTTTGAATTGATCATTTCCTCGACCTTACCTTGCTGAATAATGGAATAACCTGTCCCTCCTCCAACTCCGGTATCCATAAAGAGTTCACGAATATCAAGCAATCGAACTGGGGTTTTATTGATCAAGTACTGGCTCTCACCGGAGCGATAGAGGCGCCGAGTTATTTCAATTTCACTATATTCACGGTACTTGGGAAGTGTATCCCCGGCAGGATTTGTAAAGGTAAGAGTGACTTCGGCCATACCCAAGGGTTTTTGGTAGGCACTTCCGGCAAAAATGACGTCTTCCATGGAACCTCCACGCAGTTGCTTGGCTCTTTGTTCACCAAGTACCCAGCGGATGGAGTCCACGACATTGGATTTTCCACAACCATTTGGGCCCACAACAATGGTGACCCCGTTATGTTGGAAAGTGAAGGTGGTAGGATGGCAAAATGATTTGAATCCGGCGATGCGCAGCCCTTGTATGCGCATGGCAAATCAACTGGTGGAAGGTGGGTCTACAGGCGTTTCCTCAACCTCCGAATCTTCTGGGGCAACTGCTGCAAGATTTTGCTGTCTCATGCCTTCGAGCGATTCTTTTCTCTTGTTGAAAAATTGCCGGTACTCAAAGTCTTTTTCTTCCATGACTTCGTCAAAAAAGCTTTTCCAGAGGCCTTGGTCAGGAAAATTCATTTCATCAAAACATCTGACGAAAAGCATGAGCCACTGGCGCTCTTCCTCCAGCAAGAGCATGTAGTCGTAGGTTAAACCCTCTAGATTGAGTTGTTCCTGAGACAAAAGCTCCCTGACCTCATCCACAAGCTCGCCTTCTTCACTCCGTGCAATGGTATTTTGCAGCATTTGGCATTGTAGTCGAGCAAGCTCTAATTGTTTTCTACACTCAACCAGTTGAGAGATATTTGATACAGAGGCCTGCTCCTGCAACCGCAAAGTCTGAACTAGTAGCTCACGTTCCGTAACCTCAGCTGAAGATTCATTGGGTTGATCGGTCATTTGATTTTAGCTTATTAGGTTAGCTGAGGACACTCTGAAGAACTCAGGAAGATTGATGAAAGGAGAGTATTCTGAGTTTGGAAGAGCACTTTTCCAGAACAATTAGATGGATTCCGAAACCATACAGCACGATTTGAAATGCTCAAGGCGCAGTGATTCTCACAAAGCTTATTCTAGGCATTCTGCATGAATTAGGCAGTTTGACGTAGTTCCTCTAATTCAAGACTAGTTGCCTCCCAATTCTGCAGATGTTGAGTAAGCATCTTTTGCACGCTCTCCTGCTTTTTCTGAAGTTTCTGAATTTCGATTGGATCGGCAGATTGAAAGTATCCCTCCTTGCCAAAATGTTCTTCAATATCTTGAAGTTGGTCTTCGTTTTTGGCGATTTCGCGCTCAAGTTGTTCTACCGTTCGTTGAAGTTGATTAATGCGCTGCTTCTGAAGTTTGCGTTCTTCATGACTGATTGGTGTCTTCGTTTTCTGGGTACTTTTACTTTGAGTTTGACTGGGCTTTTGGTGGTGCAATGAAGTGAGATCGCGATTCAAATAGTCATCTCCAAATCTTTCCAGATATTCTTGGTAAGGGCCTGAAAAGTCTCTCGCTCCCGTTGGAGTTAGTTCAAGAATGTGCGTTGCCACTTTGCTAACGAAGTGTCGATCATGGCTGACGACAATTACAGTCCCTTCAAATTTTTGCAACGCATCTGCGAGAGCTTCTACTCCCTCAAGATCCATGTGATTTGTTGGCTCATCCAGAACAAGCACATTCCCCTTCTCGAGCATCATCCTCGCAAACAATAGTCTCGCTGATTCCCCTCCACTCAATGCATTGACACTTTTTTTAACCTCATCACCAGTAAACAGCACTTGGCCTAGAAGGCCTCTTATGGTCCCGACAGTTTCATGAGGTGCCTGAGCATAGAGCCAGTCGTATACGCTCGTTTTTTCTTTCAGCAAATCATGATGATCTTGTGCGAAGTAAGATACTTGGGCTTCGTATCCCCAGGTACTTTCTCCGTTATTCGGTTCCATTTGTCCTAATGCAATTTTAAGTAGAGTAGACTTTCCAATACCATTAGGACCAATCAGGGCAACCTTCTCGCCTCGTTCAATCGTAGTGTCAATGCCATTTAGTACTTTCAAAGCACCAAAAGCTTTTTGAATATTTTTCAGAGTTAATACCACTTTCCCAGAGGGCCGTTTTTGCTGAAACCTTAGTGTGGGTGATACCCTTGAAGAAAGTTTTGCTTCCGGTACTTCGAGTCGATCAATCATTTTTGCACGTGATTGAGCCTGCCGAGCCTTTGTTGCCTTAGCTTTGAATCTGTCTACAAATGCCTGCATTTCAGCAGCTTTACGTTCAACGCTCTCAATTTCTTTTTGACGTTGGGAACTTTCTAATTCCTTTGCAGCGAGAAATCGCTCGTAGTTGCCGGTATATGGAATTACCTCCTCATAATCAATATCCACAATGTGTGTAGCGGTCGCATTCAGAAAATCACGATCGTGGGATATGTAGATCAGGGTTCCCTGAAACTGGTCTCTGAGGAATTCTTCCAGCCAGCGGATGGAGATGATATCGAGATGGTTTGTTGGTTCGTCAAGCAGCAACAGATCTGGATCACTAAAAAGAACTTGGGCTAGCAACACACGTAGT
>CAJXNF010000478.1 GCA_913056375.1 uncultured Pseudomonadota bacterium
AAGCCTCAGCTTCTTAGGCTTGGGAGCACCTCCAGGTACCCCAAGTTGGGGAGCTATGCTTTCTGAAGGCCGGTATGTGTTGTGGGAAGCTCCGCATGTTTCTGTTTTTCCGGGACTGGCTATTTTGGTTGTTGTACTTATCTTTAATCTCCTTGGAGACGCTCTAAGAGATTACTTTGACCCAAAAACCTAGCACAAGGCTGATTCGAGTCCTGAAGCACCTTGGTGTATCAATTTTTATCTCTTGATAAGTTTTGATCGACTTGCATATCAGATCAAAATTTTGGTCAGACAATTTAAACTTGTCGAAATTAATTCTAAATTACTGAATCAAAATACTAATTGACCTTTTTCACATGTATTTTCAACTAAGAGGTTTGACATAATTCATTTTATAACGTTATATTCATCGGTTGGTTAGTCAGGATTCTTCTTCCTGAAAGGCCTGAGGAGTCATTTTCTAGCTGTTTGCACCCCGTGATTACAGGATGTAGTTTAACCGGTCTGGCAAAAGTGGCATGGAAACCACCTAAAATGTGCTAATCCTTAGAAAATAGATTCAAACCCCGAATTCAATTATTAATTGGAGATCCAAAATGAAATTATTGAAATCGTTTGCGACTGCTATAGCTGCGGTAGCGATGCTGGCAGGTACAGTGATCGCTGGTGGACACTCAGAACGCTATGTAATGATCACTCATGGCGAGGGGAAAGACCCATTCTGGCCAGTGGTTCAAAAAGGTGGAGAGGATGCTGCTCGGGCAATTGGAGCTGAATTCGAATACATCTACAATCCCTCAGCTGACATGGCTGACATGGCGAGCTCAATCCAAGCTGCTGCAGCTACCCAACCAAGTGGAATGGTAATTTCTCTGCCAGACCCAGATGCACTTGGGCCAGCAATTAAAGCTGCTGTTGCTGCAGGAATCCCTGTTGTGACAATGAACTCAGGACTGGAATCATCTGCAAGCTTGGGAGCCTTGATGCACGTTGGACAGCCTGAAAGATTGGCTGGTCAAAAAGCGGGTGAGCGAGCAAAGAGTGAAGGAGCCTCCAACGCTCTCTGTATGATCCAGGAAGCCTATAACACGGCTCTTGTTGACCGATGTGAGGGATATGGCGAAGCAGTGCCAATTAAATCAGTTGACACGACATCTGATCCAGCGACGATCACCACTAGGGCAACTGCTGCTTTACAGGCCAATCCTGGAATCGATGCTGTCCTTTCAGTTGGACCCCACGTCTGCGCTGGTGTTGCAAAAGCAATGGATGACTTGGGAGTCTCAGTTCATCACTCCTGCTTCGACCTGACCACAGGAGTAATGGATTTGATCAACGCTGATAAAGTGTCTTTCACCATTGATCAACAGCAACGTCTGCAAGGCTACATGCCTGTGATTGTTCTGCATCTCTATAACAATGCAGCGGGCTTGCTGCCAGGTGCTAACATTCCTTCTGGCCCTGGATTTGTTGACAAATCCAATGCTTCTTCTGTGTCAGCCCTAGCCGGTATCGACCGATAAGCTGAAATCAGGAATTTAAAATCAAAAAAGGACTGCAGCGATGTAGTCCTTTTTTTTTATCTGAAGAACAAAATGAGCTCTGAGAAATCGAATACTGTGAAAAGGAACGAAGCCGATCGGCATAGGCAAAAGAACTTGTTTCAGACCATGCTTGCACGCCCTGAGATAGGGCCCCTTGGGGTCATGCTTCTACTTTTTGGAATGCTGGGCTATTTCTCCATTCCGGAGGGTCAATTCTCGCTTAATCCCTTCACGGGAGAAGGATTCAACGCCCTTGGAATCCGAAACAATTTTCGAGTAATTGCCCAACTAGGAATTGTAGCATTGGGTGCTGGGATGTTGATCATCTCTGGCGAATTCGATTTATCTGTTGGCTCCATGATTGGCTTTGCAGGTGGATGTATGGCGATGATCCTCAAGTGGGGTTTCGCAGTAATTATTCCTTACCCATCATTTGCAGATGGTTTTTCGATCGAAGGCTTTCGTCTCCTTGAAATCCAAAACGTTTCCCCTTTGACTGCGATACTCATCACTCTTTGTTTAACTCTTTCCTTTGGCTTGTTTCAGGGGTGGTTCATCGTTAAATCAGGGATATCTTCTTTTATTGTGACACTTGGAGGGCTCTTCTTTCTTCGTGGGGTAACCGAAGTTAGCTATCGTGCCTTCAACAAAAGAGAGGACCAGACAGCTGGATCCACAACCGTTACAGATCTACCAGACATAAAAAGTATTATTGATGTACCTGGCCATGGGGAAATGGAACGTGAGGCCGCTAAATCTTTACCGAATGAACAGTTGTTAGAAGTGCTTAAAACTGCGCCAGAGTCCACTATCACCAAATTAACAGAACAACTGACCTACACTAACGAAAAAGTCGCTGCTACAAAGACGATCATGCAGGAAGAGAAGATGCTGCAAACACTGCAGCGCTCTCTAGATAACGCGATTAAGTCCGGGAACGAAGCAATGCAGAAAATGCTTCAGGCTAAGATTGATGCAGGTATACAAGTACCCGAAGTGAAAGCAAAAGCCGTTACCGATTTTGACGTTGCAAAGGCCTATATTGATACCCTACCCTCCGCAAGGCCAGTCGCAGAGTTTTTTGGCGGAGATATTCTAAAACCACTCTTTGACTGGCTTTATTACACTGTCGATTGGAACGTCAACAATTTCGGTAACCAGTTTGCTCCAGGC
>CAJXNF010000479.1 GCA_913056375.1 uncultured Pseudomonadota bacterium
ATCAGCAGTTACATGCGCTTTCGTGACTCCACTTACGATGAACCATCTTTCATCAATGCTTTAACGAAGCGAACTGGTGCTTATGTATTAATGGATGTCAATAATCTATGGGCCAATGCAGTTAATTTTGGAGAGAACCCACTGACCCAATTAATGGACTATCGTCAAAGCAGCGTCAGGGGATACCATCTCGCAGGATGCACGCGTCAGCAAGCAGGCGATGGAGATGTCTACATTGATTATCACGGTGAGGCAGTTCATGAAGCAGTTTGGGATCTTTATGAAAAAGCACTAAGGCACTTTGGACCATGGCCAACCCTGTTGGAATGGGAAAGTCACGTTCCTCCACTTGAACGCACACTTCAAGAAGTGAGCCGAATTACCCGCTGCCTGAATGATTTATCTGTTGCACAAGGAGCAACATAATTCATAGGTGATGGCATGCTTCGATCACCTTGCTCCGATTAATGAATGAACGCCATTCAAGCATTCATTCAGCACAATAATCTAAAACCTACTACACGCTCTGTTCAACGCAACACACCACTCAACTCTCAAAGCGCTTACTTGTCATGAAATCCCCCCAGCTCTTGCGTCTTCAACAGCAATTTCTTGCGAGCCTGCATCGAGAACCAACACCCTGGATTGTTGACCAAATTATTCCTGCACAAGGATTCAAGGATGCCGAAGAAGTTCTCAAGATTTATCTTCATCGAGCGATGGCACGCACTGTCGATCCACTGCACGATGTATTCAAGACTGTGAGATGGCTGATTGGCTCTGAAGCATTTGAAAAGATCCTTGAAAAATTCTACAAGTCCTCGCCTGGAGAACCACTTAATGCGCAAACATTAGCGACAGAGTTTTCTTGCTTCTTAGGAAGCATTGACAAGCCTGTTCTTGACTCATTATCTGCTTCGTACAGTATTGATATCACGGACGTCAATTTCCCTCAAATGTTATTGGCAGCAGGCATGTTGGACTGGCGATGCTTGTGGGCAAGACTGGCACCATCTCGCGATCGCAAACCTGTTCAAGAACTGATTCGTGATTTACACCGCCGTCGTCACATTTGGGCTCGACCAAGACTGAACCGGGGTACCAGACTCTGCGTATCAGGTGTTGATCTTGAAGCTTTGGTAGCTCTTACCGACACAGATGCACCCAAACAACGCTTGCCGATGGTTGAAGGGGGAACCGCTACATTTTTAATTTATTCAAACCTTGAGAATCAAGTCATTGTTCGACGCTTAAATCAAGAAGAATCACTGTTGTTGAATCATTGCAACGGGACACACACACTTGCTTCATTGAAGCATGAAGGTAGTTTTTATAATTTCAAGGATATCGATACAATCAATCTCGTCCAACGTTTAATAACGGAAGGAGTGATTGTTGATCTTCAGTCGGATCTAAAGTGATTCAACGCTTAAAATCGAGGAGCTACATAAGGGATGGCTATCAAATTTTTGAAGGCTCCGTAATGCCAAGAGTTTTTCTCCATTCCTCAACGGATAATTCCCAATGATTTTCTAATTTGTATGCAATCACCAAATCAGCATTTAGACCCAACTCAAATCCACGACTAAGAGCCAACAGCAAAGGTTCAAGGGGTTCATCGTTTTGCAATGCACGCAGAAGTGAACCTGCAATCAAAAGAACTGCAAGCGGTGCGCGGTTTTGCGCCAATTCAAAAGCCTGAAGGCCCATCTCACCGACAAGATCAGTTCCAAACCCTGTCAAAACATGAATGATGTCATGGGTTTCGTGAAGTCGATGGGAGACATAGCTATTTAAATCCGTAACTACACCTTTATCAATTAGATCATCGGGTGAAAAACCCTGCTTCATCAACTCATCCGAATATGTTTTGCCAAGAGAACCAATGGGTAACAGAGAAAGTTCTCCCAGGGATCTGGTAGGAGGTCTCCAGCGCTCGTCAGCCAGGGCCTTGAATTGTGGGTGGCGCAAGAGATGCGTCATTGACTGAGAAAATAAGTTGGTACATCGCAAGCTTCCAGCGACCGCACGAACGCTATTCAGCTCATCAGGGTTCTTCATCCATTGGGACAAACCTACAACCATTCTCAGGGCTTGGGCCTTTTTATCGAGATTGAAAAGCATGTCCTTAGATCTATCAACATAAGTTTAGACAGGATTGATGAATTTGACAGTGATCTGGTGCAATATAGAAATTATGACTATCATTTAAAAACGTAAGTCGCTCATCATGCTGGATTTGCTACCCCTTCTTTTGGGGACACGTGGCTATGCAAGCTACCGGTTGTTGTTAGGGGTCATTTCTGTTGTGAGTCTGGCAACGAGTGCTTTCTTCGTTGTTAATATCAATGGTGAGCCAAATAAGATTGTACATGGAGCTTCAATTGGATTTGCAATTTTTCTACTTGCAAGTATAGCGACTGAATTATTTCTTCCATCAAATACGGTCTTTGCGAGGTCACGCCTGAATCTGCCACGAGTTCTTCTGATTGGCTTGTCTGGATTTGCCTTGATACTAGGAATGAGTGAGTACGGAGCAATTATCTATTTCGTTTGGGGTGTTATTATTGGCCTAGTTTTTATTGTTAATTCAATCATATTCGTACTCTTGTCAGTGTTGATCAGGCCTCAGAGATGGAAGTTGCAAGTCCTTAAAGGGTTTGTATTTCTTTGTTTGGGCATCTTCTTCATGTTTGCTTTCATACATGATT
>CAJXNF010000480.1 GCA_913056375.1 uncultured Pseudomonadota bacterium
GTAACTGAGAACCAAAGCGTTGCTGGACAAAATCCCTCAGCACGAAACGGCTGGCCATCATTGCTAAGGTTGCTCCCAAGCTGCTGGCAAAGGAAACCAACACCAGACCCCAGCCCAAACCAAATAAGGCTCCACCTGCTAACGTCAAAACAACAGCTCCAGGAACAGATAGCGCAGTTGACGCGACATAAATCAGGAAGTAAATCAATGAAACGGTAAGCGGTGACTCTGAGTAGGTTGTTGCAAAGCTCTCACGTGATGCCTGAAGATATTCAAGCGTCAAAAATCGCTGTAGGTCGAAGAAAAAGAAGAGGAGGACTCCCAGAGTAATCACCACAGCTAATAGCCATCGGCGTGGGTCTTTCTGGGAAGTCTGGGTTTGTGAGGGGAGGCTCATCTTTTGTTATTCTTGGAGGTTATGGATCTGGCTTCAAAAGTCTTTAAAAGTAGCAAATTTGTAACAAATTCACAACCGAAACAGGGCAAAATGTGGGTTGGCAGCCCAGAATTCTCTTGATCAAGGTTGAAGAATCGCAGTGAATCTGGATCTTGAAATTTCATTCGGAAGTCAAATGGACTTCAAAACCTCGGGAAGGGTTTCTTCCAGAAAATCTAATTCTATGGGCAACCCTGCTGTAATCCGAATACATCGGTTCAAAGGTGCCACTCCAGGCATTCGAACAAAGACTCCACGCTCAATCAAACCTTTCATCACCGCAATCGCATAATCTCCATCTCGACCACAATCAATGGTCAAAAAATTAGCCGCAGTCGGCAATGGTTTCAATTGATTATCCAAAGCAATTTGCTGGATGCGTTGTAAAGATCTCTGGACTTGCTGCTGAACGTTGTTGAGATGTTCTTGATCCTTCACAGCCGCAATCGCAGCGATTTGTGAGAGGCGACCCAAACCGAAATGATTGCGCACCTTGTTGAACTCTGCGATCAATTCCTCGTTGCCAATAGCGTAGCCGACTCGCATTCCAGCCAAACCGTAGGCTTTCGAAAAGGTCCTCAGTCGAATCACTCGGCAATTCTCCAAGTCAAATGGTGGAAGAGTGCCTGCTGGTGCAAACTCTCCATAGGCTTCATCCAGAATCAGCAGCGAACCCTCAGGCACTGCTTGAATCATTGACTCAACATAGCCAGCATCCCACCAACTACCCATCGGGTTGTCCGGATTGGCAAAGTAAATCAGCTTGGCTTCGTTTTTCTTTGCAGCAGCCAGCAACGCGTCTCCATCCTCACGGTCTTCGTGATAGGGCACGAATTGCAAATTCCCTCCAAATCCTTGGACATGATAATTGAAGGTTGGGTAGGCTCCAGCCGAGGTCACAACCGCATCACCTGGTTCCACAAACATTCGCACAAGGTAGCCGAGCAAACCATCAATGCCCTCTCCGACCATCACGTTGCCGATTCCCACTTCCAAGTGTTCTGCAAGAGCGGCTCGCAGTTCGTAAAACTCCGGATCTCCATACATCCAAGCTTCATCAGCTCTTGCTTGCATAGCCTGGGACACCTTGGGAGAAGCACCGAAGACATTTTCATTTGCCCCAATTCAGGCTCGGAATGCGCTGCCTCGCAGACGCTCCTGAGTTTCTGGTCCAACAAACGGGACGGTTGCGGGCAATCCCCGAACAAGCGGAGTTACTTGATAATTAGCCATGAGGAAACCTGATCTAAACGATTTAGAAATTTTGATTACAAGCTTATTAAAGTTGATCTTTAGGGTGAAGAAGATGGAAAAGTTACCTGATAGATATTAACCATGAAAGGATATTGATGGAACGAAAAGACCATATCGATTTATTTGGCGGCAGTGTCCTCGTGATCTTCGCGATGGTGATGGGCTTGAACCAGGTGGTGATCAAGGTCGTCAATGATGGGATGCAGCCTGTCTTTCAAGCAGGATTGCGCTCGCTGTTTGCTTTTTTTGTCGTTTGGGGTTGGGCTCTATGGAGGGGGAAGCGGATCAGTGTTACCGATGGCACTTTCAAGGCAGGAGTGCTGACCGGCTGCTTGTTCTCAATTGAGTTCATTTTTCTCTTCCTGGCCTTGGACATGACGACTGTCGCCCGCAATTCGATCTTCTGGTACTCGATGCCCGTCTGGATGGCAATTGGAGCTCATTTCCTGATTGAGGGGGAACGACTCAATGCCCAGAAAATTCTGGGACTGATCATCTCCATGGTGGGCCTGGTTTGGGCTTTTTCTGATCGGGGACTGGACGGAGAATCAGGCAGCTTGATTGGTGACATGATGAGCATTCTTGGCTCCATGTGTTGGGCTGGGATCGGGCTTTCGGTTCGGGTGAGTAAACTCAAAGAAGCGACCATCGAAATGCAGCTTCTTTACAATCTCGCAGTTTCAGCGATTGTGTTGCTGCCCTTTTCTCTGCTCTTCGGTGACTGGATCCGAGACTTACAAACCATGCACGTCTTTATGCTCGGCTTCCAGGTTGTCATAGTCGTCGCTGGTGGTTTTCTGGTTTGGTTCTGGGTACTCACCATTTACCCTGCCTCAGACATGGCCTCCTTTGGCTTTCTGACCCCTGCCTTCGGTGTGATTTTCAGCTGGCTCATCCTTGATGAAGCGATCAGTTTCACCATTCTTGGTGCCTTGGTGCTGATCTCCGCTGGAATTGTCCTGATCAACTATAGGCCCAAAAAGCCTATCTCCAACGAGAATGCCTAATTCC
>CAJXNF010000481.1 GCA_913056375.1 uncultured Pseudomonadota bacterium
CAGAAACTCCTAAATAAACTTCGCTAAAATTTAGCTCCTCGTTTGATTCCATCAAATTCCTCTGACTTGCCAAAGCCCACCGATCCTTCAGAATACTCTCCGATTCCTCCATTCCACCGCCAACTACAGGACCAGTCAGGTGGTCCTTCCTTGCTGCTGAAGTATCCTCATGTCCCAGATCCAAGCTGCTGTTTGTCATCACTTTGCCAAACCTCTCCAGATGGAAACCGTTGAGCTGCGAGCACCTCTTTCCAACGAAGTAGAAGTTCAGTTGGGAGCGGTGGCGATCTGTCATTCGGATATTGCCTTCGCGGAAGGGCTTTGGGGTGGTGACCTTCCAGCCGTCTATGGCCATGAAGCTGCGGGGGTGGTGACCGAAGTCGGAGTTGCTGTCAGGGGAGTCACCGTAGGCGATCACGTGGTGGTGACCCTAATCCGCAGTTGTGGACACTGCCCCAACTGTGCCTCCGGTCGTCCAACGATCTGTGAAGAGCCCGGCCATTCACTCAGCCCATTGACGAATAAGGAGGGTCAGTCTCTACACCAGGGGATGGCCTGTGGGGCCTTTGCTGAGAAGGTTGTGGTTGATCCCAGTCAGGTGGTCCAGATCCCCAAGATGCTCTCCTTTGAAGTCGCTTGTCTACTGGCTTGTGGGGTGATCACGGGAGTCGGGGCCGTGGTGCATTCCGCTCAACTTCGAGCCGGACAGGATGTCGTGGTGATTGGCGCCGGAGGCGTTGGTCTGAACGCGATCCAGGGAGCGCTGATTGCCGGAGCCCGTCGTATCGTCGCGGTTGACCTGAATCCAGCCAAGCTGGCGATTGCCCGTGAGTTTGGAGCGACTGACCTCGTGCTGGCAACTGAGAATGAACCCTGGTTACAAGTCAAACAAGCCCTGGGCAGGGGTGCCGATGCGGTCTTTGTTACGGTGGGCAACGCGAGGGCCTACGACAGCGCAGCACACTACCTCGCTCCAGGGGGTCAGGTCGTGCTGGTGGGCATGCCGAAAACTGGCGATCTCTCAACGTATGATCCGGGGACGATGGCTTCCATCAGCCAGGGCATGGTGGGTTCCAAGATGGGCAACGTCGTGATTCAGCGCGATATCCCCTGGATGGTTGATCTTTACCAGCAGGGACGGCTCAAGCTGGATGAATTGATCTCTGGACGCTGGCGACTTGAGCAGATCAATGAGGCGATTGCCGATACCAAGTCGGGGAATGCTCGGCGCAACGTGATCCTCTTTGACAAAGGCTGAGGCGATGAAACTGATCGATCTGGACGTAATCGTCACGGCGCCACCTCCTCCTGCCTGGGGTGGTCGCTACTGGATCCTGACCAAGCTGACGACCGACAACGGAATCACGGGCTGGGGTGAATGCTATGCTTCGAGCGTTGGGCCGAAGGCGATGACCGCGGTGATTCGCGATGTCTTTGAGCGCTACTTTGTCGATGAGAACCCTGAGAACCTCGAGCGGCTCTTTCGGCGTACGTATTCCTCTGGATTCACACAACGACCGGATCTGACCGTGATGGGAGCATTTTCAGGGCTGGAGATTGCCTGTTGGGATATCCTCGGGAAGCACCGAGATCGACCGGTCTGGGCCCTGTTGGGAGGGATGTTCAACGAGCGAGTGCGGGTTTACAGCTACCTGTATCCACTGGCCCATCACGATCCAGAAGCCTTCTGGCATTCTCCAGAGATGTCTGCAGAGAGCGCATTGGCCCTAGTGAATCAAGGCTACACCGCGATCAAGTTTGACCCAGCTGGTCCGTACACAATGCGTGGGGGGCACATGCCAGCCCTTGCTGATATCTCTCGTTCTGTGGAGTTCTGCAGAGTTTTGCGAGAAACGGTCGGGGATCGGGCTGACCTGCTTTTTGGCACACACGGACAGTTCACAACCGCCGGGGCTATCCGTTTGGGGCAGGAGCTGGAACCCTATCGTCCTCTGTGGTTCGAAGAGCCGATTCCACCGGATAATCTGTTGGAATTTGCTGCGGTCGCGAAGTCGATCAGGATTCCTGTGGCTACCGGAGAGCGTCTTTGCACCAAGGCCGAGTTTGCCACTCTGCTGCGTTCAGGAGGAGCCTCGATTCTGCAGCCTGCGCTGGGTCGTGTGGGAGGAATCTGGGAAGCTAAGAAAATTGCTGCGATTGCCGAAGTCTTCAACACCCAGCTTGCTCCTCATCTTTACGCAGGGCCTATCGAATGGGCAGCAAATCTCCAGCTTGGGGTATCGATTCCCAATTTACTGATTGCCGAGACAATTGAGACGTCCTTTCATCAGCAATTGATTCGTAACTCCATTCAAGTTGAAGGAGGCTTTGTTCAAGCTCCACAAGTTCCTGGATTGGGAATTGATGTCGATGAAGAATTGGCCAGGGCACATCCCTACGAAGGTGAGAATCTCCACTTACAGATGCAGGATAACCCTTATGACTACGTAAGCAGTGTTGGAGCTTGAGCGTTGTTGAGTTTATGGATAACTAGCTTCAATGAAATTTCCATCTTAGAATTTTTGTAGTCAATAACAGAGTTTTTACTATTAATTCTATGCATTGTAATTTTTCTTTGTAAATTTTCCAATGAAATTGAAAGAACTCAAAGAGGGAAATATTCAGCAAGAGATATTGGAGTTGCCATTGAACTTTTGAAAAAATATCCCAAACCTATCCCACC
>CAJXNF010000482.1 GCA_913056375.1 uncultured Pseudomonadota bacterium
AACCAAGCCCCTAACCACATCCAGACAAACAGCATTGCCATCAACAAAAGCGGAGTCTTTACCTGACTCCATACTTCTGGAATCCTGAGCAGGTGGATCAATACGGTAATCCCAAGCCACATTGGCAAGAAAAGGGTGTAGGTACTGAGTTGGATTGGAAATGAAATCTGAAGGATCGACTCTAAAAATGATTGTATTGCAGGAGTTTTCAGAGGAAGTGAAAAAGTCAGGATCCCAAGCAAAAGTATGGAATCTCTGACAACTTCCCAGCGAATTGATTTCATTTATTTTTTATAGTGAAAGAGCGATAGTCGTTTCTTTTGGAAACAGGCTTGAAGGAAAATCAGTGATCACAATGAGGTTTTGAATTACAAATCAATGATCATTCTCAAGAAACTGAACGAATTCTTGGAAGGTGCGGAGGGTGTGCCAGAAGAGCTGGATTGGGCAAAGACTTGAGAGTAGAAAGCGAGTGCAACTAGAGACAGTATTAGATCAGGGAGTTCTTGAAATCACTCGGAGAGACTTGCCTTCAGCAGGTTGGTGGAGGCGTTTGTATTGTTCCAGAAAGAGAGGGACTACCATTCGCAGATACTCATCCTTGAGATCAGAATCTTGTTGCAGATCCTGTTGACGCAAACGGAGACGCAGGAGGAAAGAGTCGTGGGAGAATTCCAGCAGCCGATCTCCTTCGGAGACTACGACAATTCCCTGACGAAGAAGCAAGCTCTGTTGCTGCAGGAGTTCATAGTCTCGAAGATCCAACAACTCTGCCCAGAACCGGAAGCTGTGTTGCAGTTCCGTGGTGCTACGATCCTTGGCAAAGTAGAGTTCAGCGTTCTCAGAGAGCGCCCGCACCAAGTCCCGTTGTTTCCGCAACTGTGGTTGAGAACGCATCGCATTGGAGGGCCGGACGATCACATCGTATTCCAGCCAGTAGAGCAGACCGTAGACCATCAGCACAAAGCCCATGATCAGTGGGGAGGCGATTGCTGAATAGAGGTGGGCAACAACGCCAAGCAATCCAAAGAAGAGCCCCAAGGCATTCAACAGCAGAGTCGTTTGCCAGACGCTCAGACCCTTTTGCAGACAACGATGATGTAGGTGATCCTTGTCCGCAGCATAGAAGGGGATGCCCTTGAGGTAGCGTCGTAAAAAAGCAAAGGCCGTGTCCACCAAGGGGATACCCAGCAAAAGGACAGGTACCAAGGACACAGAACCATTGCCAGTCACAGCAACCACTTTGACTGTGAGGACTGCCAACAGGTAGCCCAGCAGCATACTGCCAGAATCCCCCATGAACAGTGTGGCTGGAGGCTTGTTAAAGAGCCAGAATCCGAAAATCGCCCCGGCCAGGGCCAAGCTGAACAGCACCAGTTCGAAATTCCCAGCCCACCAGCACAAGGCACCCAGCAAGAGCGTCGTGCCCAAACTCAACCCACCAGCGAGCCCATCCAGCCCATCCACCAGATTGATCGCATTCATCACCCCAACCACCCACAGCACCATCAAAGGACCACCGAACCATCCAATGTCAACCAGTCCAATCAAGGGCAACTGAAGAGTGTCTGGTCGGAAAATGACGGTAGCCGTGAAGATGCCAAGGACGAGCTGCCCAAGCAGTTTGTAGCGGGCTCTTAGGTTCTGCTGATCATCGAGGAAACCAAGACCGCAAGCAAACGCAGCACTGATCAAAAGCCAGAGATAAGAACCAGAGAGGGGAGAGGAAACCTGTTCAAAAGGCAGCGCTGTCGAAAGTAGCAGGGTGCTCAATAAGCCAATCAAGATCCCAACACCACCCCAACGAGGAATTGAAGTCTGATGTTGATCTCGCAATCTTGGGGAGCTCTTATTTGCCTCATTCTGTTTGGTACGACGCAAGAGCACCAGCAAGCTGAGAGTGGTCAGCAGGAGTGCCGCCAGAAATGCAAAGGCTAGGTTATTGAGGAGGGTGATCAAAGCGGGAGACATGTTACGCTCGGAACGGCTCCCCTGAGGGATTTGTGGAAGCCATCAGGGAAGTGTTGGGAAAACCAGCGTCCATATTCAGTTTCAACGGCCAGGTTATGATCTGCTTTGGGAACTGGGGGACCAATTTGGATCGCTCTGACTCTCCACTTGCATGCAAAAAGCGGATCTTGCCAGCTGCATCGCTAACCCGGCACTCCAATGCACCTGACTCAAAATACAGATCTCGTTTCTCAAACTTTCGATGGATTGTTGTGTTTCCTTGCGAAGTTCGGCGATATCTCGCTGCAAGTTGGCGATATCTGGCTTGGTTGCCAGATCGTGCTCCAGCAATGTGCAAAGCGCTTCCACCTAGACGACCGCTTGCTCTTCACTGAAGCCAACTTTTTGCAGCTTTCAGATGAGGACTTCTGTTTTTTTATCATTGTTGATTTTGCACGTCAGATCAATATCACGAGCATCAGATAATAGAATTAAAAAATTCTAATGAAAGCCACTGGATGCTGGCAGTGATAAACGTTTTGAAACAAAGTCACATTAGCTATGAATAGTTCTAAATTTTATCAATACCATACACTTTTGTCTTTGATCATATTAAATGTCCAGGCGTCTGGAGCCTTCTAAAATTGAGAGTAGGTCGCCAGATTCCCCAGTAGTTACTTCGTTTGAGAGAGTTCCTTTTGTAGACTCCTTTTTTGAG
>CAJXNF010000483.1 GCA_913056375.1 uncultured Pseudomonadota bacterium
GGATTGGGGTACCTCAGCCTTCAACGTTCTGCTGCTACGCTTTCAGGAGGGGAAGGCCAGCGTATTCGCTTGGCAAGTCAACTAGGCTCGGGTCTTCAGGGAGTGCTTTACGTTCTTGATGAACCAAGCATTGGTCTGCATCAAAGTGACAATCAGCGACTGATCAAAACTCTGGAAATGCTACGAGACCGTGGAAACACAGTGTTTGTGGTTGAACATGATGAAGAAACGATCCGTGCTGCTGATCATATCATTGATATCGGACCCACAGCGGGTCGAGATGGGGGAAACATCACTGCGCAAGGGAGCTATCGAGAGATTCTGGACTCTAGTGAATCGGTTACAGCTCAGTTCTTGGTTGGACAAGAAAAAATGCCAGTTCCAACTGAACGTAGAGCTCCAGATGGACGCTGCTTGTCGATTCGGAATGCCCGTTTGCATAATTTGGTGGGCCTTGATGTCGAAATTCCCCTTGGACTGTTTGTCGTTTTGGCTGGAGTCAGTGGCTCTGGAAAATCGAGCCTAGTCCATGGAATCCTGCGTCCCGCCTTATTGCAACATCTGCAAGGAAACGGAAAAGATGACTCGAATGAACCGGCTGAGGAGGAATCATCAAAAGAAATCAAAGGCAGGTGGGACAATGTTGCAGGTCTGGAGCATCTGGATCGACTAATTGAAATAAATCAGTCCCCAATAGGTCGAACCCCAAGGAGTAACCCAGCTACCTACACCAAAGTTTTTGATCTGATTCGTGATCTCTTCACCATGCTTCCAGAGTCAAGGATTCGCGGATACAACAAGGGTCGATTCTCCTTCAATGTCAAAGGAGGGCGATGCGAAGACTGCAAGGGGGCTGGGCTGAAAACCATTGAGATGCAGTTTTTGAGTGATGTTCAAATTCCCTGTGAAACCTGTGATGGCAAGCGATTCAATGCCGAAACTCTGCAGATTCGATACAAGCACAAAACGATCTTTGAAATTCTTGAACTGACAATTACAGAAGCTGCTGAACTTTTTGAAAACCAACCAAAAATCCTTCACATCCTTCAGACTCTGTTAGATGTAGGCTTGGGGTATGTCAAACTTGGGCAGCCATCGACCACCCTCAGTGGGGGGGAAGCTCAACGTGTGAAGTTGGCTTCAGAATTACGAAAAAAATCCACAGGTCGGACACTGTATTTGCTTGATGAACCTACAACAGGTCTTCATTTTCAGGACATCCGTACGCTGCTACAGACTCTGGATCGTTTGGTTGTACAAGGTAATAGTGTGTTGGTCATTGAACACAATCTGGATGTTTTGCGCTTTGCCGATCAAGTCATTGAATTGGGGCCTGGGGGAGGGAAATTCGGAGGAAAGTTGGTGGGCCAAGGTACCCCAGAGGAATTGGCTGCAAGGAATACCTTAACAGGCGGATTCCTGAGGCCATTATTGGAAGAGCAGATACAGGATGACTGCTCTAGAGTTGAGGAAGTAAACGAACCCTCTGCAATGAATGGATTTCAGAGCGAAAGAAAAGAGAGAGATCTAGTTGTTCGGGGGGCAAGTAAAAACAACCTACGCCATGTGAATGTTGAAATCCCAAAGCATCAGTTTACGGTCATTACAGGGGTTAGCGGTTCGGGTAAGACTTCCCTGGCCTTTGATACCATCTTCGCAGAGGGGCAGGCTCGATATGTTGAATCTCTCTCCACTTATGCCAGAAGGTTTCTCGGCAGAATGGATAAGGCTCCTGTCGATAGCATTGATGGACTGGCACCAGCGATTGCCATTAATCAGAAAGCTTCGAGTCGCAATCCCCGCTCCATTGTCGCAACCACCACAGAGATTTTCGACTATCTTCGTCTTCTATACGCAAGAATTGGTGTAGCTCATTGTCCAAAGACAGGGGCTCCCCTGGAAAGCTTCACGGCAACTCGTGCTGCCAAATTCCTTGTAGATCATTATGAAGGAGATCGGCTCGAAATCCTGGCTCCTTTATATAGGCCGGATTCCAAGCATCCCACGTTATTAAAACACCCCAAAGAACTTCCAGAACATCTGGCAGCACTTCAACAATCTGGGTTCCTCAGAGTTTATGTTGGAGATCAATTGATTCTATTTGATGATTGGGAGTCCGAATCAAAAAAACTTAAACTTACCAAGTCCGTAGCGGTTTGGTTGGTTGTGGATAGGATCAGAGTGAGTGTCGAGGAACAGCAAAGATTAGCTGAAAGTGCTAGCATCGCTTATGAACAGGGAATTGGCTTGTTCTGCGCTCGTCGTCCGGACGACCAAAAGATGATCTGGTTTTCTGAAGTGCCTGGCAATGTTCAAAGTGACTACTACTTGACTCACGATCTCAACCCAAGAATGTTCTCCTTCAACTCTCATGTTGGAGCATGCCCAGATTGTGATGGACTCGGGGAAATTGAACTGACTGGAAATCTGGATTTTGATGAAGACGCAGATGTGGATTCACTGGTTTTTCGTACTTGTAAGACATGCGATGGGGAAAGGTTAAAGCCCGAATATCGATCTGTTTTGATTCGACACAGGAATATCCTCCAGTTGTGCAAATTGCGAGTAGATGAGGCCTTACGCGAAGTGAGTACTTGGGAACTTAACGCAACCGAACAAGCAATCGCTGAACAGGCGCTTCAGGAAATTCTCAGTCGCTTGAAATT
>CAJXNF010000484.1 GCA_913056375.1 uncultured Pseudomonadota bacterium
CTCGCTTCTTGCTGGACGTCAACAGCAGGTTCGGGTGGTGGAGGTGGCGTCTCTTGCCGATCACTACTGACCCGAATGATATTTTCTTCTTGTGCTTCTTCGGATCGTCGTCGTCGGATACGTCTTGGGCGTTTGCCTCCGATCAGTGTGTCACTGTCGAGTTCAAGAGTTCCCTCTGGATTTGTATCTTCGCGGCGTGTGGAAATGATTTGTGCCGGACTTTCTTTAGCAGGGCGACTTGGCGGCGGACTGGTAGGGCCACCAATTTTCTTACGAATGATCGCAATCTGCTCGTCAGAGAGCGCATTAAAGTTACTGGAAACAGGGATTCCGAGTTTACGGATTCGCTGAAGCAGTTGCTTGGCTGGCAGATTCATTTCTTTGGCCAGCTCAAACACACGCATATTGGACATAGGATTCTGGACTTCTTGGGGTTTCAGGAGGGTTTCTCCTCAGTAGTTTCTGACGGATCTGCTGTTTGTGCAGATGTTTCCGGTTCTGTGTCGGATTCGGTTGGTTCAGTAACCGTGGTCGCTGTTTCGGGATCTTCTATCGCAGGATCAGCCGATACAGTCTCTGTTTCAATCTCCTCCCCTGGTGAGTCTTCTGATTTAGTTGCTGCTACATCTTCATTCCTGCGAGCTGCTGCTTCAGCAGCAGGCGTTCCCGCAGCATGCAGACCACTGGTAATGCCGGTGTAGAGCAGTTCTCGCTCTTCCTTGCCTCGTTCCAATTCACGAGTTAGTTGTTCTTCAATGCTTGGTGCTTCTTCTTCATCGACAGAGATGTTGATCTTGTAGCCGACAAGTCGGGAGGCCAGACGAACATTCTGTCCTTTGCTGCCGATGGCCAGGGAGAGTTGATCCTGCTTGACAATCACGTCAATCTCTCCGGCTTCCTCATCAATTACCAGTTCATCAATCACTGCGGGTGCTAGTGCGTTAGTCGTATAGACAGCCACGTCTTCGTTCCAGCGGACGATGTCGATTTTCTCTCCGTAGAGCTCGTTGACGATGTTCTGCACCCGGCTACCGCGAATACCTACGCAGGAGCCAACGGGATCAACGTCTGGATCTGTGCTGTAGACAGAGATCTTGGCACGCTTGCCAGGCTCTCGGGCTGCACTGACGATTTTGACGATACCATCATAAATTTCTGGCACTTCCATTTCGAAGAGCTTGATCAATAGTCCGGGATGAGTCCTGGAAATCGAAAGTTGGGACGGTTTCTGAGGATTATTGTTCACATCCATCAGGTAGACCCGAATGTGGTCTCCGTAGCTGAAGTTCTCTCCGGGAATTTGCTCTCGGCGGAACAGATAGGCGTCGGTCTTGTCCAAAAAGCGTAGCGCAATCCGGCCATTACTCTCAGAGCGCAGTACAGTGCCGGTCAACACTTCGCCAACTCGCTTCTCGAAGGTGCTGACGATCATCTCTCGCTCTGCTTCACGGATGCTACCGAAGATGATACTGCGTGCTGATCGGGCAATCCGATTGAACTCCCGTTCGTCAATCAGGTACTCCACCTCATCACCGATTTGTGCTTCTGGATCGATTTCCTGAACTTCATCCAGTGAGACCTCGTTGTCAGCATCATCGACGATATCTACCACTTCCTTGTACTGGAAGAGTTCGATCTGGCCCGTACGCTTGTTGAAGCTGCCTTCAATGGATTCGTAGGGAAGCTTCCGTTTGGCAGCCTGAACAATGGATTCGACTACCAGACGAATCATGATGTCACGGTCCAAGGCCTTTTCCTTGGAAACTTCAGTGATGACTTCGAGCAAGTTGTCTCGCAACAGCGACCTCACACAGTGAGAAGTAAAGGAAGTCGGCGCCTGAGGAGGTCAACCGAACAATATAGGGTCAAGGTGTGCCTGACGAATTTCTTGGAGCGGAATCTCAAGTAGCGGTCCTTGTTCCGCTTGCAGCACGATGCCCTGATCATTGGTAGTCTGCAGAGTTCCGGTCCAGCGCTTGTGTCCCTGTTGGCTATTGTGCAGCAGGAGCGTGATGCGCTCTCCCAAAAAACGCTGATAGTGCGCCAGGGTACGCAAGGGACGATCCACACCGGGCGTGGAGACTTCTAGTCGATAGGCGCCCCGAATAGGATCCTCATTATCAAGGATCGGCTCGATGGCTCTATTGACCAGCACGCAGTCATCCAGATTGACTCCCTCCGGGCGATCAATCCAAAGGCAGAGGACTTGTTCCTTGCCTTCGCGTCTCCAGTCTAGTTGCAGGATTTCGTAGCCGAGTTGCTCAAGTGGAGGGGTCAACAGTTGCAGCAGCCGATCGGGCAGACGAGCCATGCGCAGGTATCAGAACAGAACGCCAAATTGATAAACTGAAATAAATACCACAGCTAATCGGAATTGTCGACGGTTTTTCCGTCTAGAACTCAAAGGAGGGTCGAGAGAATCCCCAGTTGGCATGGTTGGGCTCGTGGGTGACCTGCTCATAAAGCTCATCCGGCAACTCTTCAAGAAAGCGAGAACGCCCGCTGTGACTGGGGCCGTAGTAGTTGGCGCTAATAGCTGGAGCGGTCAGGATTAAGCGTCGCTGGGCACGGGTGAGAGCAACATAGAACAACCTCCGTTCTTCCTCCAATTGTTCGTTTCTTTTCATGCTACGTTGATGAGGGAAGAGTCCCTCTGTCAATCC
>CAJXNF010000485.1 GCA_913056375.1 uncultured Pseudomonadota bacterium
AACTTCCAATATGCTGTCATTGGATCCTTTCATGCCGACTGGATTGCTCAACTGCGTCAGGCCAAGTGTTCGTATCCGCTCTCTGTACTCATACCAGTTGGTGTGGATCCCTTCGAATACAGCAATGTTGCTTCACCAGACATCATTCATCTTTGTTGGAAACGGGCCTCTTCCACTCCTCATGAGTTGGTGAAGGAGGAGCTGGTGAGCCGCTGTCAGCAACAAGGCATGGCGTTGGTGACCTGGGATGAAGAACGAGTGGAGGTCCTCCGGGGACTCGATGATTTGCCCATCTTGGGGATGTGCTCAGACTGTCCTGAAATTCTCAAACCTTGGCCTCGTGGTTCACAGGGTTTTCCCAAGATGGTTTGCCATCGTGGAGCCAACTTTCTGGCACCTGAAAACACTCTGCCTGCTGCCAGTATCTGCATTTCACAGGGCTTTGATCTAGTCGAGATCGATGTGCGGACCACGGCGGATGGTGAGATTGTCCTGATGCATGATGCCACTGTGGATCGCACAACAAATGGCGTGGGCCTAGTCCGGGAATTGACGCTGGAGCAGGTTCGTCAGTTGGATGCAGGGTCATCTTATTCAGAGATTTATGCTGGAACGAAAGTCCCCTCCCTTGATGAATTTCTGGCGCATTGTCGTGGTCGGTGTGGGGCCTACGTTGAGATCAAGGATGCTGATCCGGATCGGGTGCTGGAGCAGGTAGTTGCTCACGCAATGCTGGAAGATGTGTTTTTCTGGTGCCGCAAAACGGAAGTCCTTCAAAGAATTCGAAACCTTGAGCCGAAAGCCCAATTGATGGCCACCCGCTGGATGTATCCGAGCTTGGAAGCCGCAATTGCTGAATACCAGGCTGACATCGTCGAGTACGAATTGGGGCGAGATGACTTGACCGAGGTTGCAAGATGCCAAGCCTTGGGAGTGAGAGCGATGGCCTTCAGTCTCACCCACGATTTGTCGAAACTTCAGCAGATTGAAGCCTTGAATGCAGATCTCGTCAACTTGGATCGACCCGACTTGTTCAAATTATTGAAGGCCTATCCGAACCGTCTGCAGAGGTAAAAAAACGTTTGATTCAAGGTGATGAAGGATTGAACCTGCTGAAATGAAGAAATCAGCAGGGCTTATTCGTCTGGTGATTCGGCTTTTTCGTCGAAGAAGGGATGGTAAGCGCACCCGCTGTACTCAATATGTCCGTCGGGCATGGTCGTGTTGCAAAGACGTGCTCCTCCAAACAGCGTCTTGATGGTTCTGGCATAGATCAGACTGGCCCCATCCAGATTGGCACGTTGCAGATTTACGTAGCTGAGATTGGCCCCTTCCAGATGAGCTTTTTGTAGATTGGCCCCCTCTAGATTAGCTCCCTCCAAATCGGCCCCTTCGAGGTTGGCCCCTTCGAGATTGGCTCCTGTCAGATCCGCCCCTTGGAGTGAAGTCCCCTGCATGTTGGCATACGAAAGGTTGGCATATCCAAGATGAGCCTCTCGTAGATTTGCTTTCTGCAACATCGCCAGCTCCAGCTTGGCATCGCTGAGCAAAGCCCGTTGTAGGTTGGCTTCCTTCAAAACTGCGATGAACAAGTTGGCTCCCTCCAGGTCAGCTCCCTCTAAGTTGGCTCCGACCAGTACCGCCTCCGACAAGTTCCCCTCAGGACAAGCGTTGGTTTCCTTCAGGCGTTGCAGGTCATCTTCACTAAGCATTTTTCCTCAGCAGTTTTAAAACCCAGTCTTAAGCGGGTGTATCAACGTTGTGTGACTTAATGTGACATTTTCAGGAAATTTTTGATTCCTATATTTAATAAGTTAGGCTTCTAGATTTATTACAAAATTTTGATCCTGTCATTTGAAAATTCCTTATATTTGATTTGCCTGTAATTTTTATCTTTTTGATGAAATGAAAGGATAGATAGCTTATGAAGTAATCAAATGTCTAATTTTAAATAGTATTTAAATTAATAAGCGAATTGAATGGTTGCAAAGTTTAATGTGATTTTTATCCGTAAAATATATTAAAAATGAAAAATAGTCACGTCAGGAAAAGGTGAGTTGGGGCAAAAAATTTTTTATCAGAAAAATCCAATTGACATTGGGGTCATATTTTTGAGATAAATGCTCCCTCAAAAGTTTCATGAATGTTATTTAGATGTATTTTTTAGCTCTCTTAGAAATGGGGTAGTTGAATGAGAGTTCTATCCGTCACACGAATTAGTTTGCTACTATTGGGTGCTGCACTGCTTGCGGTTCTTTGGTCCTGTGCGCCTCCAGGCGGAGGATCACCACCTCCCAGTAGCAGCATTCAAGAGGAACTGGAGTCATTCAAACAAGAGAGTTAATTCCCCCCAGGGATATTGCCTGTAATTCTTTATTGTGGCACACTCTCTTGGTAATCAGGGGCGTATCTAAAAGATTTTTTTAAAGGAGGAAAGTGGTTGTCTTGGTAATTTTTCAGTTGTAGCATGATGTCTTGGTATTTTTTCAGTTGTAGCATATCCTCTTGGTAATTTTCTGGTTGCAGCATATTGTCTTGGTAATTTTACAGCTGTGGCATACTGTCTTGGTAATTTTTCAGCTGTGGCATACTTGTCTATGTAATTTTTTAGTGATGGCATGCAGTCTTGGTAATTTTTCAGCTGTGGCATATTGTCTTGGCAA
>CAJXNF010000486.1 GCA_913056375.1 uncultured Pseudomonadota bacterium
ATTGTGAAGTCGGTTTACACCAAGCGGGATGAATACACGCGGAGGGTAACCTTCAATGCAGGAGATAATAAGCTTTCCGAGAAATATAGTAAGGATTTAGGTGAGACGTTGATCGAGAGTTTCCGAGATGCTAAGTGGATCACACACCGAAGCAACGCTGTTCGAGGCTACTACATTCGTGGAGGGAAGAAGTCCTTACCTGCAATTTTACGTTACAGTAAAATTCCGACATCTATTTTGGTTGAAGTAGCAAATTTGAATAACGCTAAAGATCGAAAATTGGTCTTGGATCATAGAAATCGCCAAAAAATCGCAGATGCAATGGTAAACGGCTTGGAGTCACACTTTAGAGGTAGCAAAGGACTTCTGGCTCAACGTTGAATTATGTCAGGATTGAACCGCTCTATGAGGAGCGGTTCAATCGTTTTTTTTATAACTCAATTCATGCGGCTAAAACTGACTTCTCAAGTTTCAGAATATGGCGAGCAAGCCTTCGAGAATGTCTGAAAACCTGTTCCATTTTCTCAATCATATCCACCTCTAATCGATAGACAAGTAAACCCCCACCCTCCATTGTTTCCAATCTTTTGGCTTCCTGAGAATGAGCTTTCTCCGCATAAGTTTTCAATTTTTTCTTCATGCCAATGACAGGCTCTGCAGACTGCCCCTTTTCAGAATCTAGAGCTACAACAGTTTTCTCAAGGGCTTCAAGTGTCATCGAATGATATTCTGATAAAAGCTTCGTAGACTCAGCGTCAAAATTAACTTTGCTTTCCTGTTTTTGCTCAATCAATCGACTGATGTTTGTCTCAAGGACATCACCAATATGCTCCAGTTCATCTGCCATTTTAACTAACCGCATTTGCTCATCTTGTTGTTCAGGTGATAACGGTTTTCTGCCCAATTCCGTTAAGTATTCAATAAGCTCGTTGTGCATCCTATCAATTTCATCATCACTGCTTTTCAAAATTTTGAGTTGCTTCGGATCATCAGAAAGAAGTGTTGGCAAGCTGTCACGGTAGGCCATCAAAACCAACTTGCCGAGTTGCTCAAGTTCTTTGGTAACAGCACTCATCGCCAAAGATGGAGCATTAAGAAGATCAGGTTCCAGGGCTGTTACGTAAACCCCAGCCTTTGCTTCGACTTTTTCCTGGGGAATAATCTTGATTAGGAAATTGGCTATAAAAGTCAGAAATGGGAGAAAAAGAATTGCCATCCCAATGTTGAAGAATGTATGAGCATTAGCGATCGCTCTCGTCAGATCAGCAGAATCAGCGTTTTCAGGTCCAATGGCGTTTGCAATTAATCCCAAAAAGGGCAACACCAGAAGAGCCCCCCCAAGATTGAAAAAAACATGCGCTCCCGCGACACGCTTTGCTTCTGTACTTCTTCCGATGACAGATAAACCAGCGGTAACACAGGTTCCTACGTTAGCTCCTAAGATCAAAGCCAAACCAGCTGGAAAGGAGATTAACTGTTGTGTGGCTAAAGCAATCACAACCCCCATGGTAGCTGAACTCGATTGAACAAGAGCAGTGAAAATAGCTGAGACCAACATACCCAGAAAAGGATTTGCCATCTGTTGCATCAATTCGATGAATGGCTCGTAGGTCCGCAATGGCTTCATAGCATCACCCATTGTGTTCATCCCCACAAATAGCAAACCCAGCCCAAGAAGCACCCTTCCCCATTGTTTGGTCTTGTCTCCCTTACTGATCATTTGTAGGAGTACACCGCCCGCAACCAGAAACATCGCATATTTAGTGACCTTGAAGGCGACCAACTGAGCGGTAATGGTAGTGCCAATATTAGCCCCAAGAATCAGTCCCATCGATTGAGGGAAACTCATCAAACCAGCTGCCACAAAACTAACACACATTACCGTTGTGACTGAGCTGGATTGGGTAACCGCGGTAAAAACGGTTCCAGTCAGTAGTCCTCGGACCCGATCACCAGCGAGTGTAGTCAAAACTCTTTTCATCCCATCACCAGCGAGCTGGTTTAGTGCGTCGCTCATTTTCTCCATACCATAGAGAAAGAGTCCCAGGCCGCCTAGCAGGCCAATCGTGATCGTTGTCCAGTCCATTTTGTCACCTCAAGGTTTTAAAATTGATCGATAGCTTCCTAAAAGGAAGATGCCCTTCTGCCACAGTTTTAGTAAATTTACAATTGGCTTACCCCTACTACCTCTTCCAGCTCTTGGCACCTCATAAACTTTAAGCCAATATACTTGTCCAAGGTTACTAAAACAAAGGATGAAATCGTGAGTATTAGCTGTAAAAAGCGATTCCACAAAATCATCTTGTTTGATCGATGTTGCCTGTTTTCCACGTCCACCTCTTTTTTGTGCCCGGTATTCTGTCAAGGGTTGAGCTTTTACGTATCCAGTGTGACTCATGGTGACCACAAGGTCTTCTGGGGTGATAAAATCCTCTTCAGAGGTTTCAGCACTGCCTTCAGTAATTAAGGTTCTTCTTTCCTGACCATGTTCTTTTTTTGTCTGATTCAGTTCATCAGATATGATTTTTTTCACCCTATCAGGATTGTTTAAAATATCAGAAAGATCTGAAATTTCATCAAGGAGTTGAGAATATTCGTCAACAATTTTTTTGTGTTCCAATCCTGTGAGTTTCTGTAATTGCATCTCTAGGAT
>CAJXNF010000487.1 GCA_913056375.1 uncultured Pseudomonadota bacterium
ACCCCATTTACAAGAGATGATGAAGCAGTTGGGCCCTGCACGATTGAAGGGAACAATATCAATCTCATGCCAGGAAATCGTCTCTTGAGAACCTTCAACATGTCCTGAATGACAGCCCCGTTTGGAGACGTAACAACACCAATCGCTTTGGGCAAGAAGGGTAATTTCCTCTTCCGATTGGCTTCAAAAAGGCCTTCAGCCAACAGTTTTTTGCGGAGTTGCTCATAAGCCATTTGAAGGGCACCTGCGCCTTTTGGCTCTAAACCAGTAACATTAATTTGGTACTCCCCTCGTTGCTCGTAAACTTGTAAAGAGCCACGTGCCCAAACAGCCATTCCTTCTTCAGGCACAAAGCTGAGTCTCATGGCTGCTTGTTTGAACAAAATCCCCCGTAGCTGAGCATGCTCATCTTTAATGATGAAATACCAGTGCCCTGAACCTGCTCGGTGCACATTTGATAGCTCACCCTCTACTATCAACGAGCGAAAACTACCTTCCAGGACGAGCCTTACACTTCTGGTTAATTCTGAAACAGTCCAAACTGGATTGGGTTCCTCAAGTGGGAGTTGATCGGGTTCGTTTTGTAGCTTGTTTTGAGCTGAAGAGGCTAAAGTTTTTGATTGGGATTTCGGAACGAAATCACTTATAGAATCAACCTCAAAGGGAACTAAGGGCATTGCTGGTAGGTGATAATTGAGAGACATTCGTCAAAGCGACATCTCTCAAAAATGATTCAGGAGGGGAGGCTAGGATTAACTGTGGAAAGATCCTCTTGATTGATGACCTCATTGTTCTCAGATTCAGCCTTCTCTTCTTCCAGAGGATCTTGAACTGAGTCAGGAAAGCGACACAGAGCATTTCTCAGAACTTCATCCACATGTTTCATTGGGAGGATTTCCAATCCATTTGTTATCTCATCGGGGACTTCTTGCAGATCCTTCAAATTTTCGTGAGGGATCAGAACAGTTTTCATTTCAGCTCGTTTTGCAGCTAGTAGTTTTTCCTTCAAACCTCCAATGGGTAAAACTTTTCCTCGTAAGCTAATTTCACCAGTCATGGCTATGTCTTTCCGAACAGGAATACCAGTCAAAGCGCTGACCAGAGAAGTGGTGATAGTTACCCCTGCTGATGGTCCATCTTTTGGGACAGCTCCTTCAGGAACATGAATGTGTATATCCATGTCTTTAAATACTTGAGAGAAGATTCCAAGTGAGTTGGCTCTGGTTCTGACAAAACTCTGAGCTGCCTGAGCTGATTCCTTCATCACCTCACCAAGTTTTCCGGTAAGTTGGAGTTGACCTGAGCCCTTCATCACGCTCACTTCGGTCATCAACAACTCTCCTCCAACTTGAGTCCAAGCCAGACCACAAGTAACCCCTACTTCATTTTTGTCCTCACCCTTTGCATGCTTGTACTTAGGGGCTCCAAGTAACTCATGAACCTTTTTCTGGTTCACGATCACCTTCTGTTTGGTTTGCTTGGTTACTATTTGAGTAGCCACTTTTCGGCAAATTTTGGAAATCTCTCTCTCAAGATTCCGAACCCCTGCTTCCCTTGTGTATCGCTGTATAACCTCAGAAACAGCTTGTTGACGTAGGCTGATTTGCTCATTTTTGAGCCCGTTTTCTGCGGTCTGTTTGGGAATAAGATGTTGACTGGCAATGTGTTCTTTTTCTAACTCTGTGTAGCCAGATAATGTGATTGTCTCCATTCGATCCTTCAATGCCGCAGGGATGTTCTGAGCTACATTTGCCGTGCAGAAGAAAAGAACATTTGAAAGATCATATTCTATCTCAAGATAGTGATCCATAAAGCTCTGATTTTGCTCCGGATCCAAGACTTCAAGCAGAGCGGCTGCCGGATCACCCATGACCCCTCTGTTCATCTTGTCAATTTCATCAAGCAGCATCAAAGGGTTGGAACTTTTTGATTTTCTAAGTGATTGGATAATTTTACCAGGCATTGCTCCGATGTAGGTTCGACGATGGCCACGTATCTCCGCTTCGTCTCTGACGCCACCTAGACTCAAGCGAATAAATTTTCTTCCAAGCGCCTCAGCAACTGACTTTGCAAGGGAAGTTTTGCCGACGCCGGGGGGGCCTACTAGACAAATAATTGGTCCACGGATTTCTCCGACTTGTTTGGCTACAGCCAGATATTCAATGATTCTCTCTTTGACTTTTTCCAATCCATAGTGGTGCTGGTTGAGAATTTTTTCGGCTGCGTCCAGATCAAAGTGATCCTCAGTCTTTTGCTCCCAAGGCATGGAAAGAAGCCAATCAATGTAGTTTCTGACTACGTTTGCCTCTGCAGACATTGGCGGCATCATCTTCAGTTTTTTCAATTCACGATTGCCAATCTCCTTGGCTTCCTGGGATAGAGGAAGTTCATTGATTTTTTTCTGGTATTCTTCAATCTCAGCCTTGCCGTCTTCTTGACCTAGCTCTCGCTGAATAGCCTTTACCTGCTCATTGAGGTAATACTCTTTTTGGGTTCGTCCAATTTGTCCTTGAACTCGTTCTTTGAGTTTTTTCTCTACTTTTTTGAATTCAGCTTCCTCGATCATCCTCTCATAGACCATTTCCAGCCGCTGCTGAGGAGAAATGGTTTCAAGTAATTTTTGCTTCCGCTGCAGCTCCATGT
>CAJXNF010000488.1 GCA_913056375.1 uncultured Pseudomonadota bacterium
ATCAAAGGGCTCATTCCTAAGCTATCTCCCATCACTTTTGGCTCAAGCACATTCCCCACAAATACTTGAGTTGATATGAGGAGGACCATGATGACCAATGGCTCGGCCAGAGTTTCAAACTGAACAAATGAAATTATGATTGGAGGAATGGTTGCCAGCACAGAGCCAAAAGAGGGGATGAAATTTAGTAGAAAGGTTAAGAGTCCCCAAAAGAGCGCAAAATCGACCCCAAAAAGTAGGAGAAATCCAGCAACCACAATTCCTGTAAGTGCTGAAATTCCTGTCTTGATGTTCAAATAGCTAGCAATCTGTTGATTGATCGAGTGAATCACCCCAACTGCCCTGGAGGCTCCGCTACGGTGGGAAAAAGAATTTTCCAACCTGCGAATAAAGCTCTCCCGCTCGAAAAGCAGATACACCAGATAAAGCAGTACAAGAAACAGGTTTGTGAGGAACTCGACAAAATTCCCCAATCCTTGCCCTAAAATTTGAGCAATCGCTCCTGCATTGATGTGATCCGCCCACTGAATTTCTGTTAGTTGTTCTTGTATCACTGAGGGAGGGATGCTGAGAGCATCTGCTGCATCAAAGAGCATCCCTTGTATCCGCATCTGATAGCGAGGCAAGTTGGCTGTTAACGCATTGACGCTGTTGTAGACCAGCTGCCCGACAAGATACAGAATCAGAGCAGTGCTGAGTAAGACAAGGAGAACTCTAAGACCAGTGGGGAAACGGAAACGAATCAGAAGTTTCTGGAGAGGCTCTGCAAGGTAGGCTAGAAAGAGCGCCACAAAAAAAGGGATCAGAATCCCAGAGAGAGTTTGAAGGATAAATCCACAAGCAATCACGAAAAGCCCACCCGCAAAGAAAGTCAGCAAGCCAAGGGTGGTCTCGGCCGATGAGGGTAGTTTGCTTTTCATGTAATATATTCAGGGTGCAGTTCCACTCCAGAATCAATGATCTTATGCATTTTATTTCGCCAGATGATGCCTTCAGAAGCCCAGCGAATCAAAACCTTGGCAAATTCACGACCAAAGCCAAGAATCCTGCCGACGTTCATTAAGAAATCAATTTCACGTGTACTGATCACATCATCAGCGGTTGTGATCAACGCCAACTCGATAAAAATTTTGACCTCAAGTTCTCTTGTTGCCAAGGGGAACTTATCCAATTTGGGAAGCTTTTGGTCCTTGACCGCTTGCACGAGTGAGTCAACCTGGGTTTTGGAACTCAGAAAAGACAAAGCCTGTTCCAGATAGCTCAGTTCGCTGGGATCAATATTTCCGTCCGCAACAATGGCGTGGCAAACTGCTACGGCAAACCAGGTTTTCTGTTGTTCGTTCAGGATTTCTGGCTGTAGGCCAGTTAACATCTGTGCACTCATGTGATTTTGCGGGCTAAAGGGTTTTCATGCACCTTCAGGCGATTTCGCCAGAAAGTTTTTTGAGATCCTCAGTTATGCGTAAGGGTAGTTCTCTTTTTTCAGAACGGCTAAGCAATGCAGTGTCCACCGGAGTTCCAACATGAACCGAAAGGTGTTTGCCAGCATTAATCTTGAAGCCACTTGGGGGCATGACTGTCTCAGTACCGCGTAATCCGATGGGAATGATGACAGCATCAGTTTGCCTGGCAAGCAGGAATCCCCCTTTACGAAGAGGTTGCATTTTCCCATCTGGACTCCTTGTCCCCTCTGGTGCCAGCCAAATCAAAACTCCATTCTCCATCAATTCCTTGGCTCTGGTCAAAGACTTCATGGAGTTTTTTGGATCATTCCGATCAATTGGAACAAATTCAGCGGCGATCATACCTTGTCCCCAAATGGGAACCTTAAACAACTCCTGTTTGCCTATCATTCTGACAGTTCCAGGAATTGCTGCCAGTACTAAAGGAATGTCAAAATAACTTCGATGATTACTCATCAGAACGTAACGTCTACCTGGTTCGATGGACCAAGGTTTTTCATAATGAACGACATAGTTTACATCAGCATACTTAAGCAAGCGTTGCGCCCATAATTTGACTCGGGGGCTGATCACCTCCCTTCCGGCTTTTCTTAATGAAACATCGACCATGGTCAGGAAAGATAACCAGAGAGTACACCAGATTGACCTGAGCAGAATGACTGTTGACGTTAATGCATCGGTTTCTTCATTCCAACTGTCACCAATGAGGCACAGCAATGCAGTGAAGACTCGAGCAACATCAACATCTACGTTACTTCATTCAGCAACTCCTGACTACAATGCCGTCCATGTCGCCAAAGAAGGAGGTGTCGGCGTGAAGTCTGCTTCAGAAATGATGGGCGAGAAAGGCAACACTCGCAGTTTGGGTGCTCCACCTGCTCGTTTACCACGCGGTGGCACATTCATTACAGAGGGAGGTATCACCGTCGATGCTACTGTTCGCCCATTGAGATATGTACACGATGATGTTGATGTATGCAATGTTGAAGAATGTGACGACTTCGTGTCTCCGTTTTTCAGGGATGGTGGAGTTGAGAGTGGATTAACCTGGGGAAGCGATGGTGCCATTGAACGTTTGATTGACTTACTCGATCATCGCCGTGGTGCCCTATTGACTTCTAGCTATGAATTTCCCGGAAGGTAAGATCGGCGTCCTTGC
>CAJXNF010000489.1 GCA_913056375.1 uncultured Pseudomonadota bacterium
TAAGCGAGTCTGTGCGTTTCTGGTAGGCATCCTCTGGGTAGTGGCGGTCATTTGGCTAAACTGAGGATAGGCCCCTAGATTTGACTCTCGTCAATCAAATCCCTTCTTCCAGCCCATATACTGATCTCAAAGCAAGACTCCAGAGCTTGCGTTTCCTGCAACTGAATCCAAGGAGGTCCAAATGACACGCTTCAACCAGTTGGGCAAACTGATGGTTGTGATGGGAATTCTGTTTGTCTTGGGAGCCGGTTTTGCGCTCTACAAGATCCAGGAGGGATATGATTCGCTACAAGCCTTCAGTGCAGCTCAGAATGTTGTCTTGAAGTACAACGAGCAGGGACAATTGCTCGATCGCGGAAAACCTGAAGTAGCCCAGAAGATCATGCGTCTTCTTACTGAGGACTGGGGCTATCCGGTGGTCGAATCAGAGCTGGATCCGAATGATCCGCTGGTGAATACTGCCTCTGAGTACATGTACCAGATGGCAGTGATTGGCTACCACGTGCTCCATGGCAACCACGAAGTTGTTCTGACAGAAGATCAAGAGTACAAGGGTAAAGTCTATCCGGCAGGATCTTATGAGGTTCCTGTGAATGGGCGTTACTGGACTGGTTTTGATCGAATGCATCCGCTGGATGGGAAGGTTCGCGAGATGGCATGGAGTGGAGTGGCCCATGGCCTGATTGCTGAACTTGGAGTCGGCACTGTCACCGCGTCCACTCTTCAATTGGGGTTGGCTGTAGCAGCCTTGACGGCTGGCTTGGGTGGCTCATTGATTTTGTTGGGAGCTGGACTGCAATGGGCTAGCTGCTCTGTGGAATTCGCTCCCAAAACTCGTGCATCTAAACCAAGAGTGTTCAAAGCAGATGGAAGTTCTGCCTTGGCTGTCTGAAAGTTGGGAAGTTCAAACTAGCTTCAGAAAGGTGCTTTGGATGTTTTGATCGAAACAGAGTTTACAGAAAGGAGAAGAAGATCAGAATGCTGTGTGAGAATTGAGGTTGCTCTTTGAGGAGATTGGATCAGAGAGCAACCTCGATTTGTTTTAGCTCGCCATAGAAAGTTCAACCATACGTCGGCTGCGTCGGCGCTCTTGTGGAGTAGGGTTGTAAATCATCTCCCCGAAGCGGTTGATGATGGCAACACGCTCACGAACAGCGATGCTTCTTGCTTGTCGGAGGACGCTGTCAAAGTCGAGTCCATCCTGGTTTTCAGTGTAATGGATGATATCCGCCAACAAGGCGGCCGGTGATTGTCCAATGTACTGATTCTCTAAGAGATCCTCGATTCTGTTGACACTGTTTAGTGGACTGCTCATGTGGCCTCTTTGATTTTGTAAGAATAATAAGTTTTTGATTTATAAATAACCCTTCCTAATCAGATCATCTCTGGTCGGTAATTGTTCCAGGCAAACTCCCAGAAATCGACAGTACAACTCAGTTGTGGGGGTAAGCTTGGATTGCGCACTTCGACTCCCCTACTAGTAACCGTACCATCTCCAAGCCGATATCCTTGTAAGCGTGCATCGACCTCGAGCTTGAAGAAAGCCTCTTTGTCCGTGCGTTTGAGTTGGCTGACGACTTTCTTTTCGGTGACCGCACAAGGGTTGACCTGAAAACCTTTGCTTGGGACCACATAGCCAATGACTGCTAGGCCCAGTAAGAAGACGGTGAGTGCTGTTTTCATTTGATTTTCTCGTCATGAGTTAGTGATTCAATTCTCTTTGAGGAGAATTGTTTTGAAGCAGTTTGGAATCCGCTTCGTTATTTAGTGACTTTAAAGTTACAAAAAATGATAAATACTGTCAACATAAAATTAATATTTTTATGAAATAAATTTTTAAAATACTGTTATTATTAACATTAAATACAGAAAATGATTAATTTTTAATAAAAATATTATAAAATTTAAAATTTAGCTAATCTAAAACTTCTCTTCAAAAATCATTTCTTCTCTTGCCGTAAAACAAGTCCAACCCTAGGATTCTAGATCGAACATCAGAGTAGGTGCTTCCTTGGCTCTGACGTTACTATTTACTTCCTCCGAGTACGGTATGACCTCCATTGATGGGTTTGAGATTTTAGCATCCTCACCGCTGTTTTTTTGGATGATGGCAGGACTAGCGGTGTTGGCGGTGACCGTCTCCAAGTCTGGATTTGGGGGTGCTTTGGGATCTTTGAGTTTACCGTTACTCCTCTTTGTCTTACCGCCCAAGATTGCGCTGGGTGTTCTACTACCTTTGTTTTTAATTACAGATGTATGGGTGGTGTACATTTGGCGTCGCATGTTGGATCGTCGAATTCTGATGATCATGTGCGGCTTTGGACTTCTCGGACAGCTGCTCGGTTGGATACTTTTTGATTACCTAAGTGACCGCCTGCTGACGTCGCTGATTGGGCTAATTGCCATGATCACAGCGCTGAACTATGGCTGGCGTCGCATACGACCGGGTAATCGTACTTCGGCAGAGATTGCTGCTCTGGTCGCACAAAGAATCTGGCAACGAGGGTTTATTTGGTGTGGACTATCAGGGGTGTCTAGTTTTGTATCGCTTTCCGGTGGGATTCCTGCCCAGGTCTTTCTGTTACCCCATGGCCTAGTTCGGCAGGCATTTGTTGGTA
>CAJXNF010000490.1 GCA_913056375.1 uncultured Pseudomonadota bacterium
TTGGAGTTGTACTTGCGACCCTTGTTGGATTTCTAGTTGGGGTCATGCGGCTTTCTCAAAACTGGGTTGTTTCACACTTAGCAAATATTTACGTAGAAATTTTTCGAAATATCCCGTTGCTGCTTCAGATTCTTTTTTGGTATACCGCTGTCCTAAAACCACTACCTGGACCTCGTCAGGTATTTGAACGCAATACTGAGATATATTTTGGAATATCAAACAGGGGAATCACAGGTCCAGAATTTGTCTTACTTGATGCTTTCTCTTTCACCACCTGGACTGCCTTACTGGGAATACTGTTTACAATTGGCATCCACCGGTGGGCGAAGCGAAGGCAGGCTACAACGGGAGAGCAGTTTCCAGTTTTTTTTGCCGGACTAGGATTGATAATTGGGTTACCAATCCTTGTGTTCCTATTGTCAGGAGCACCTGTTGAATTTACACCTGCGAAAATGGGCCGATTCAATTTAGCAGGCGGCATTACCATTATCCCAGAGTTTTTGGCCATCTTGCTTTCGTTAGTCCTTTATACCGCCTCTTTTATCGCAGAAATTGTCCGTGCTGGGATCCAAGCAGTAAATTATGGTCAAACAGAGGCATCACGTGCCCTTGGGTTACGGCATGGCACCACCCTAAGGCTGGTGGTGATTCCGCTAGCTATGCGTATCATAATCCCTCCACTCACGAGCCAATACTTAAATCTAACCAAAAATTCTTCCCTGGCAGCTGCGATTGCTTATCCAGATCTCATCTCAACTTTTGCTGGAACTGCGCTTAACCAAAATGGACAAGCACTGGAGACGCTCGCTATCACAATGACCGTTTATCTGAGTCTCAGTTTACTCACTTCTGCCTTTATGAACTGGTTCAACTCTCGCGTCGCCTTGGTGGAGCGGTAGTCTATGGAAAATCAGAACTCTGTCTTTTTTGTCCGTAAAGAATTTGCTCCAAGTCGCCCAGCCCCAGCCAGTACAGTTGGAGTCCTGGGATGGATACGCAGCAATTTATTCTCAACACCGTTCAATTCCTTACTAACGATCCTGATGGGTGGGCTGGGTGTTTGGTTGATCTGGGGGGCCCTGGACTGGCTCATTTTTAATGCGGTTTGGACAGGGGGAAATGAAGCCTGCAAAGCCAATCCTGACGGCGCTTGCTGGACGTTCATTGGCACCCGCTTCGATCAGTTTGTTTACGGATTCTATGAAAAACCAGAGCGCTGGCGAGTTGACCTTGTACTCATAGTGCTTTTTGCTGGGGTGTTTTGGTCTGGTTGGGAAAAATCACCAGCCCGAAAGTGGGTTGGGGGATTTATGCTGATTCCATTTCCCTTGATTGCTTGGGGAATACTCTATGGTGGGGTTTTTGGGCTCCCAGTTGTAGAGACGAGCCAATGGGGTGGGTTCATTTTGACCTTGGTTGTAGCCTTGCTCGGTATCATCGCCTCGCTGCCTTTAGGGATTTTGTTAGCGCTTGGTCGCCGATCAAATATGCCGATCATCCGATCCGTATGTGTAGTATTCATTGAATTCTGGCGCGGAGTTCCGCTGATCACAGTATTGTTCATGGCTGCCTACGTGTTGCCTCTGTTCTTTCCAACCGGAATGAGTTTCGATCAGTTATTGCGCGCTTTGATTGGCGTTGCCCTGTTCTCTGCAGCTTACATGGCAGAGGTTGTTCGTGGGGGACTTCAGTCATTGAACAAAGGTCAATACGAGGCTGCAGATTCCTTAGGGTTAAGTTACTGGAGATCGATGCGCCTGATCATACTTCCTCAAGCTTTGAAGGCTGTCATCCCAGGGATCGTCAACACTTTCATCGGGCTGTTCAAAGACACTACATTGGTACTGATCATTGGACTCCTCGATTTACTCGGAATGGTAAATGCTGCCATTGCTGATCCTAACTGGAGCATTCGTAGCGTCCCTACGACGGGCTACGCTTTTGTAGCGATAACCTTCTTTATTTTCTGCTATGGCATGTCACGCTACAGTAGATTTGTTGAGGAAAAACTGAACACCGGACACAAACACTAAAATTTTGTGTGCGGTACGGTCGCATCACGCAACACCAGAAAATTGAAATCTAAACTTTAGAACAATTGTTAGTTATGAATACTTCGCCAACTCCAGAAAGCTCGGCCCAGCCAGTCATCCAAATCCAAAAGATGAACAAGTGGTTTGGGCAATTTCATGTTCTCAAAGAGATTGATCTGGAGGTGGTCACAGGTGAACGAATCGTGATCTGTGGCCCTTCAGGGTCAGGGAAATCCACGCTAATTCGCTGTATCAATCGACTTGAGGAGCACCAGGAAGGACAGATCGTAGTGGATGGAATTGAGTTGACCAGTGACCTGAAACATATTGAGCAAGTGCGGAGAGAGGTTGGAATGGTCTTTCAACACTTCAATTTATTTCCACACCTCACCGTATTGGAGAACTGTACACTGGCACCCATCTGGGTTCGCAAGCAGCCCAAGGCAGAGGCAGAATCCACCGCAATGAGTTACTTGGAACGGGTCAAGATCCCGGATCAGGCTCACAAATATCCAGGACAACTGTCAGGTGGTCAGCAACAACGCGTAGCCATCGCACGTTCGCTCTGCATGCAGCCC
>CAJXNF010000491.1 GCA_913056375.1 uncultured Pseudomonadota bacterium
CTTCTTGGAGCCTTTGTTCCAAGCTCTGTCCGGTCACATCTAGAGTTTGGAGATTCAATTGCGAAGCTAGCGCACCTAAAACTCCATCCAATCCCCCAGCTGCGTGAAAATCTTCCATGTAGCCAGTGCCCACAGGTTTAAGGTCCACCAATACCGGGGTTTCATCCGAAATTTCATTAAAACGCTTCAGGTCAACTTCCACTCCTGCTCTTCCAGCAATTGCGGTGAGGTGAATCATGGCATTGGTCGAACCTGAAACACCCAGCAAGACCCGGAGCGCATTTTCCACCGATTCCTCAGTGATCAGTTGATCCAGCTTGGGACCCCCTTGGATGGCCATTTTAGCAGCCAAGGCCCCAGTTTGTTCAGAAGATCTCAATCTGTCTGCATGAACAGCAGGAATCGATGCAGTATTTGGAAGCATCACACCCAGTGTTTCTGCGATCACTGCCATACTGGAGGCTGTACCCATCACCGCACAAGTCCCTGAAGTAACCGCAAGATTTCCCTCAATCTGATCGATTTCCTGCTGAGAGACGGTCCCTGCACGATATTGAGCCCAAAAGCGTCGGCAATCCGTACAGGCACCCAGCCGCTCTCCCTTGTAGCGACCTGTCATCATTGGCCCAGCTACCAACATCACGGCAGGTTTTCCAGCTGAGACTGCTCCCATCAACAAGGCTGGTACTGTTTTGTCACAACCTCCCATCAAGACAACAGCATCCATTGGCTGGGCCCGGATCATCTCCTCCACAGCCATCGCCATCAGGTTGCGGTAGACCATCGAGGTTGGACTTAAGAACACCTCCCCCAGGGAAATCATCGGAAATGGCATCGGCAAAGCGCCTGCGGCCAGCACCCCTCGTTTTACCGACTCAAGCATCTCAGGGAAATGCCGGTGGCAGTTGTTGAAACCACTTTCAGTGTAACAGATGCCAACAATCGGCTTATCCAGGGATTCATTGGTGTAGCCCATGGATTTCGCAAACGAGCGTCGCAGATATTTAGCAAACTCTGGATCCCCATAATTGGTCAACCCGTTAGCGAGTCCCTTTGAAATTTCAGACATTTGAGTATCCTTTTACCAGATGTGTCGATTATTCGAAAAACCGATAGTATAAGAAGCGATTCATGGATGCAATTGCCTCCATGTTCCTGTAATGACATCTGGAATCATGGTCAAAATATGAAAGTTGAAAAAGTGAATGTAGGGCTCGTTGGCCTGGGTATGGTCTGTGAGAGTCATCTCAAGGCTTATTCAGCCCATCCGGATGCAGAGGTCGTAGCTGTCTGTGATCTTGACGCAGCTCGTTTAAAAGAAATCGCGAATAAGTATGGTATTCCCAAAACCTACACCTCTTATGAGCAGATGCTACAGGATCCAGAGATCAATACCGTAGACATCACCACTCCCACGATTCTGCATTCTCCAATGGCTCTGGCGGCGGCCATGGCAGGAAAAAATATTCTCTGTGAAAAGCCATTCTGTTTGACGTTGACTGAAGGGCAGGAAGTTTGTGAGGCCGCTCACACCCAGGGTGTCACGCTGATGGTTGGTGAATCCTACATCTTCATGACCTCGCTCAAACAGGCCCGAACTTTAATTGATGCTGGTGAAATCGGTAAGCCTCAGCAGATACGTCAACGATTTGGATCGTGGGTCGAACGTCCGGGAGTACTGGAGACCGGCCGTCCAGTGACTGATGATCATCGTGGATGGCGGATGGACTCTAAAAAGGCCGGGGGTGCGGGCTTCCCTTGGATGTTTGATCATTGTGTTCATTTCTTTGCCACCGCTGAATACCTAATGGGGTCAAGAATCAAGGAAGTCTATGCACTGAAATCAGATATCAGTTGGATGAAGACCGCTTACCAAGTCGATGAAGGCGAAACGCACGTTTACCGTCCAGAGGACTCAGGGGACATCCCAATCATCACCTGGACCTATGAAGATCCTGCCTGTCAAGGGGTCTGGATGCGAGCTGAAACACTCAATGGGAAGTTTGACCCGATGTATGGCTTCAGTTTGAGCATCATTGGTGACCAGGGAATGATTGAAGTGCTGGGTGAAGGGGGCCGAGGACTGCAATGGATGGGGGAGAGCACACATCTGGTTCTTCACCGCAAGGATAAAGAAACTCGAACTTTTCGGTTTGATGAGGGTGGTGACGATATCTGGCAGTCTGAGGTTTCGTATTACAGCAAAGCGCATCAGAATCAGATCAATGAGTTCATTGATGCGCTCATCCGTGGCCGTAAACCGAGCTACACCGGAGAAGACGGAAAACGAGATGTGCAAACCACAATGGCGGCAATTTGCTCCGCAAAGGAAGGACTCCCTGTTCGTGTGGAAGACGTGACAGACCTCCGCTTTGCGAAAATTCCAGAAGCTAGTGCTTGATTTCCTAACCCTTCGATTTATTTCCGGATGAAGCGGAAGAACGAGGTCTGACTGAAACGCTCCCCCGGACGCAAAGTAATGGATGGAAAATTTGGCTGATTTGGAGCATCTGGCCAGAATTGAGGTTCCATCGCAATGCCTGCATGCCCACCATAAGGCTTCCCCAAATGACCAAGAACTGGCGAAGTATCCAGCCGAGCG
>CAJXNF010000492.1 GCA_913056375.1 uncultured Pseudomonadota bacterium
AACCTACATTTCCAGCATTTCCAAATCATCTTCGTCAATGAGTTGATATCTCCTGAGCATCACATCACTTTTGTGGCCAACCTGCTTCATCACTATATACGGTCTTGTCCCCTTTCGAATAGCCTTGGTGATGAAATCATGTCGAAGATCGTGGAAGCAGGCATCCGTGATTCCTGCTGTTGCCAAAGCATTTTTCCATGCGTCATGGCAGTAAGTTGTCCAATAGGGCAGAGGCTTTCCAAGTGCTGAGAGAAAAATTTTTCTTGTGTGGTTTACTCTCGGGATTTAACTTAGCATCTTCACCACATGAGGTAGAAGTTTTACGATGCGAGATGTCCTCGTCTTCGTATCTTTTGCATTAAGCCGAACAAATCCTCTTTCCAAATCAACAGAGTCCCAAGTTAACTGAATAATTTCATTTTGACGCATGCCGGTGCCTTGAGCCATGATAATGATTCTCTGCAGCCATTGAGGGGTTGCTTCCAGCAATCTTTGAAACTCCTCTTCTGAAAAAATTCTTTCTCTGATGTTATTCACCTCAATCTCTGGATAGCTTGTACCTCTGATTGGTACTGCTGGGAGTTCACCAAACTCTACTGCCTTCTTAAAAATACTTTTCAGCAGACTCAATTCCTCCTTCACAGTCTTGGGCGCAATTTTCTCACCCTTTTTCATTGGAGAATCTTCCAGAGTTCTTTGTGCCACAAAAAGCTCCAGTTGACGTACTGTCAATTCTTGTACTTTCCCCTCAGCATTGAGGAGCCACCTCAGGGATTTGATTCTTGCCTCAATCCTGCGACAAGCTCTCTTCTTTTTGGTTTCAGGCAGGCTTAGGTACCAGCAGATTGCTGGGCAAAATTACTCCCTTCACCCAGAAATTATCAGTAGGATGGGAGTTTTTGGTTGCTGGGCAGTTTCGTCAAAATTATTGGGCAGTTTGCTGGGCAACAATCGGAATTTTGGTAGGAATTTTGGGTAAAAAAGGAGAAAATCAGCCTAAAGTATTTTTCTATTGATCTCAGAAAAATACTGTACAAAAGCGGAATTGTATCAGGTTTTTTTTGGTAGCAGAGGGGAGACTTGAACTCCCGACCTTGCGATTATGAATCGCACGCTCTAACCAGCTGAGCTACTCTGCCACTATGCGAAGGAGTATCGAGAAGGAATTAAACGGTTTAGATTAATTCTTCTTTTTGAAAAAGCAAGGGCTGACTAAGTCCTTCGGATGAGGTCCAACATTTCTTGGACTTCACAAATTTTGTGACGAGATTTTCCATTTTGCTGCCCTTGTTCAATCTCAAATTTGTCCAGTTTTTTCCAATCTTCAAAACTAACGAATTGGATTTTCTTCTTCTTAAGAAGATCCAGCAAATCATGCTGAACTAATTTTGGTTGCGGTGTAGGGCTTGTCTGCCAATTTTTCTTGAGGCGGCTGACGGTCTCTGCTGCATCTTGTTTGTTGGTTCCAATGACACCACTTGGACCACGCTTGATCCATCCAGCTGTATATTCCTGATTCAGTAACTTGCCATCCACACCATCCAGCAGCTGGCCTTGGTCATTTGGTAGCGTTCCTCTCCGATCATCAAAGGGCAATCCAGGGATCGCTTCACCCATGTAACCAATCGAGCGAAAGACCATATCAACGTTTAGGTGCATCACTTCATCTGTGGCTTTTGCTCTCAGAACTCCGCCCTCTTTGACAATTTCATTGTGTACTAATTCCAACCCTTCCACCTTCTCAGAGCCTTCGATTTTTGTTGGAGAGATGAGAAAGCAAAGGTGTAGCTTGCGGGGGTTCCCTCTATCTCCTTGATCATGAATTTGCTGAAGGATCTCCATGTTGAGTTTAGTATTACGAGAAGCCTTGGATAGTTCTTCCTTGCTGTGGTCATCAAGCTCCAGATCAGAGGCACGCATCACAGCATCGACTTTTGGCAAGTGAAGTAACTCACGCACCTCAGCAGGGGTAAACGCCGCTTGGACTGGTCCACGACGACCAATCAGAAAGACTTCTTCAACTTCGCTTTGTCTTAAGGCTTCAAGAGCATGCTGAGCAATGTCAGTCTTTGCCAAATTTTCAGGATCTTGGCAAAGAATTCTTGCGCAGTCGATCGCGACATTCCCCATTCCGATGATCGCTACTCTTTTCGAAGTAAGATCAAATTGGTGGTGACGATAGTCAGGATGTCCGTTGTACCATCCGACAAATTCTGTAGCTGCGTGACTTCCTGGGAGAGTCTCCCCGATGATGTTTAAATGGCGGTCTGTACGGCTACCAAATGCGTAAATCACAGCGTGATAGTGTTCAAGCAATTCAAGCCTCTGGATGTCTTTGCCAAATTCTACATTTCCGAAGAAACGGAATCTTGGGTGTCCAGCCGCTCTTTCAAAAATTTTTGTGACAGACTTGATTTTCTCATGATCTGGGGCGACACCACCACGAACTAGTCCATAAGGGGTGGGTAATCGCTCTAGCATATCAACCGAAACCATGGGATCATCATGGCGGAGAAGTTCCATTGCTGAATAAAATGCCGCAGGCCCTGAGCCAACGATTGCTACACGTTTTGCTGAATCATTCATGGTCTTTGGTCTAAA
>CAJXNF010000493.1 GCA_913056375.1 uncultured Pseudomonadota bacterium
TCTTGAACTTATAGACGTTGAGTTGGAGCTGGTGAACACAGATGTCCATCAGCAGGGACTCAAAACGACTGCGGCCCAGGATGTTGCTGTTGGACGACCGAGCAAATTCGCAGTAGCTGGCATAGAGCCACTTATCCCAGTTGACGAAAATATTGGACGTGCCCCCTGGGGAATGCTTAGCCAATCCAATGGGAGTGGAGATGCCCGGATCAAAGATGAGGCAGTGCTCCATCCAGTCCATGATCTGGTTGGATTTCAGGATCTGTTCCCGGTGATGCTTGGCAAAGAAGTCAACTTTCTTGTTGGTTTCCATCAGGTATTCCCGCATCTCTGCCTCCGAGAGATCGAGGACCCAGTTCACCAATCCGGGAAGGAGTTCCGAAAAGTCACCGAAAGGATGACCTCTGTCATCCATATCAATAAGCGTACGCTGTTCTGCAGAGCTGCCGGTGAAAGGGCGATCGAAAGGAATGGTAAGCCGACGGCGAGCAAGACCAGAAGTGGGATCTGTCGTTTGAATCGGTTCATTGGCCGTGATCATGACCAGCCCGTTGAACTTAAACGGTTTCTGGGAACCTGACTGAAACTTGCGTTCATTACGTATCAAATCACGTCCAGTCAGTGCCTTCAGCACGGAGACTGATCCGCCGTAACGCTCCACATCATTGAAGAGCAGAAGCTTTTTCTTGTAGAGGTTTGCAGTTTCGAAACGGTTTTTCTCCAGGTGCTCCAGGGAGGAGATCATGGCGTTGTCATCACCCACCAAAGCGTGAGCGAGGTTGGAGTAAGTGGATTTACCTGACTTACCAGGACCAACAATTTCAACGAACTTTTGGACCTCGGAGTTACCCATCAGCACGGCACGGAGCCATGCACGAAGGACCTGCACACGGCCCCAGTTGCCATCCTGAGCGTTCTTAAGCCACTTAATGATGGGTTCACAAGTAGCACTAGGATCGTACTCATAGGGGAGCTGCTGGGTCATATATGCCTCCCGATCGAAGGGCAGAAGCTCCTTGGATTCGACGTCCAAGATCCCGTTCGTGAAGAGAAGCTGGTCGTTACCTTCGTACCAATCTTCGAAGATGACGCTGATCCGCAGTTGCTCCAGCACGTCGTTGATGAGGTTCATGCTGTAGCCATTTGGCAGAAAACCCTCTTTCACCATTTCGAATTTATTTTTGATTTCACCTTTTATTTCTATGTCTGAAAGCTGAGTCCAGAGACCCTTGCTTTTGTATTCGTAAAGGTAGAAGCAGCCTTGCGTCTGGCAGTAGCGCAGATTCCCTTTCCAAAGTTGAAGGACAATATCAGTTACGGTATCCGATGAAGGATTGCGCTTCTTGCTGTCTTTCCCTTTCTTGTCGTTGATTACCGGTTGTGCCCAACCACCACGGCTCATCGAGGGGAAGGGAAGATCCGTTGTGTTGACTGTTTTTTTCTTAGGACGTGCGTCTTGGCTTTCGACTTGAGCAAGCAGTTGCGCTGCATGTTCCAGCGTTATGTCATCAACGCCGAGTGCTTTGTAGTCCTGAGATGGTTTCCATCCGTGCTCCTGGGCGACATGGATCAGAGAACCGATGCCACGTCCACCTTCTTTACTGAAGGAACGCCAACGGCGAGCACATTCACCATCCTTGTACTTGTCGGATTGATGGGACCAGGAATCCCACTGATCTAACAGTGATTCATCCAGTGAATGAAGCGACTGACCAACAGTGATCCAGATGTCGTAGTCATCGGCAGCCTCTGGGGGCATTGCCCACATTGCTTCAGCGGCCAGTTGGATGTCCCGTTCCAGGGAGATCTCAGCGTTAATCGCAAAGCCAGGGCCGACGATCCGAGTGGTTTCACTTGCCGGTACGCCTTGCTTGACGTTTTTATTGATGATGGCGTTCAGCAGCCAGTCCGGCAGTTCGGGTAGGTTGTCAACCCATTCGAAACCCTGGCCCTCAGCGGTGTAGTATCCTTCCGTCTCAGGGTGAAGGCCCATCACCACCCCTTGGTGGCGCTTCCACAGAACCTCTAGTTTTTCCTTGTTCTCTTCTGCATGCCAAGTGTATTTGTTTCTGACGAAATGCTTATGCTTTTCGCGGTCTAGCTTGTATAGTTTCTTCTCGCGACCCTCTTTACCACTGAGGACTGTCAGGGTGTTGGGCAGTGCAGTTGCGAAGTCTGTTCCGGCAACTTCTTCGATGAGTTTGTAAACACTTGGGCCATCGATATCGACCCAAACCAAGCCATAAGGATGATTGTAGACAGGACCACCCAGTACTCCGACGGCTTTACAGTGCCCGGTGAGTGTCTCCTCCTCAATTTCTCGTACGCTATAGGGGTTGTTCTGCCATCCCGAAATGTACGGGTCCTTATTGGCACCGAGCGGCGTAAGCGGCCAGTCGATCGGTAGATAGTCAAGGCGGATTTCTCCTGGTCGTAATGACTGTGGTTGCTTATTTGCCATTATTTTTATTCGTTAACTTCCACTTTAAAGTGCTTGTTTGCGAAACGTTCGTCGTTCAGCAACATAAATGCATGCAAATGCATGACTGTTGGAAGATGGAAACAGTCGCCGTCATTGGCCGCCTCCATATAATTTTTGAG
>CAJXNF010000494.1 GCA_913056375.1 uncultured Pseudomonadota bacterium
AACATTGATCCGGGCGTTAATGAGGCTGCTCCCAGATAATGCAGAGATGTCTGCTCAGTCGATTGAGTATGAAGGAGAAGAGGTAACTCGACTTTCAGAGACACAATTTCGCGAGAAGATACTCTGGGCTCGCATGTCTCTGGTGCCACAGAGCGCGATGAATTCCCTCAATCCTGTCTATCGGGTAGGCGATCAGGTGGTTGAAGCGATCCAGGCACACAAGAACGTTTCCAAGGCAGAGGCCCGAGAACGAGTCACTGAACTCTTTGATATTGTCGGACTCCAGCCCGATCTGATGCAGAACTTTCCGCATGAATTTTCTGGAGGAATGCGACAAAGGGCAATGATTGCGATGTCGCTGGCCTTGGATCCGGGATTGGTGGTCATGGACGAACCCACGACTGGATTGGATGGCTTGGTTCAGGAGCGCATCCTTCGGAGAATCCGAGAAATCCGTTCACAAATTTCCAGTTCGATCATCCTGATCACCCATGACATTGCGGTAATTGCGGAGATGAGTGACCGAATTGCAGTGATGTATGCTGGTAGAATTGTTGAATTCGGTACAAAAGATGAGGTTTTAAACTCTCCTAAACATCCGTACACAGAAGCACTACTTGATGCAGTACCCAAGATTTCAAACAGAAAATCGAAGGGAAAAAGGAAAATATTATTAGGGGAGCCACCAGATTTATCGAGAGAAAGAACGGGTTGTAGTATGTTTGAAAGATGTGGTTATCGGATAGACGCCTGTCAAATGACTCCAATGAAGTTGTCAGGCTCACGAAATCAACACCTTACAGCATGCATGCGAACAGAAGAAATACAGTTGAACGGATTGAATATTGTGGCAAAACAACCATGATGATCATTGTCATTGGACGTGGGCATTCAGGCACAAGAAGTATTGCTCAGACACTGTATGCTAGCAATGTTTACATGGGTAGCTTGCTTAATAATTCCTGTGATTTTGTGCCACCACACAACCTCTATCGCAGTTGCCATATATTCTCGAAGTATGTGAAGTATTCCGGTAATTACACATGGGATTTTTCAGAAGTATTGGGGCAAGAGGTGCCAGAAAGCTTCAAAAAATTAGTTCAGGAATATCTTAAGCCTGTATTAGAGTCGAAGAATGAATTTAAAGGCTGGAAACTACCTGAGACAACCCTGATCTATCCTTGGATTTATAATCTTTTTCCGGATGCATTTTATATTTTTTGGTCGAGGCATCCATTTGATAGTATTCTTGGGAGACATTTAACAGATGATCTTCATGATTTCTCAGTAGATTATCCTGTTTCAGAGGATGTATTTCAAAATCGAGCAATCTCCTGGCTTTATCAATACGAGATTCAAAAATGTATACCGAAGCCAAAAAATTCAATTGAAGTGAGGTTTGAAGATTTTGTTCTCAACCAAGAAACTACAATTAGTCGACTAGAAAACTTTCTTGGAAAAGAGTTAGCTAAAATTCCAATGCGGCCTGATTCTCTCCACAAGTGGCGAGATAAAATCGATCCATCCGAGTTTTCATATCTTTTTGAGGCGATGAATTATTATGACTATTCTTACGAATAGCTCTTCAATTCGGATTGCCTTGTATGGAGTTGCTCATGGGCACATCTCTCATTACGTAGAGGAATTCCGTAAGTTTACTGTCGCTCAGATCATCGGTGTTTTTGATACTGATTCTGAACGATCTCTGTTGTTCTGTAATAGACATAAACTTAGAAAGTTTGACAGCCCTGAAGAGTTACTCTCTCAACAGGTCGATGTCGTGATTATTGGTTGTGAGACAGCCTACCATTTGGAAGCGGTCTCTTTGGCCTGCAGATATGTGGAGAACATCGCCCTTCAAAAGCCACTTGCAACGACAATCTTAGACGGAAGGAAAATTTCACAAGAAATTCAGAAATCCGATGCCCGACTGTTCATGCTTTGGCAAATGAGAGTTGATCCTGCAAACCAATTCATCAAGCAAATCATTGATGAGGAGCGACTCGGGCAACTACTCCATTTTCGCCGAAGACACTGCCTATCCACACACAGGTGGCCAGATTTTCAGCAAAGCTGGCATGTTAGTAGGCAACTGAATCTTGGCATGTGGGCGGATGATGCGGCCCATCCGATCGACCTAATGCGCTGGTTGTTTGGAAGCCCCAAAACTTTGTATGCCGATATTGATACTCTTGTAAATCCAGAAGTGCCTGATGACAACGGGATTGCCATATTTAGATACGATTCTGGTTTATTCGCAGAAATTCAGTGTTCATTCACTTCTGACTTTGGTGAGACCACTACAGAGCTAGTTGGCACAGATGGAATGCTCATCCAATACTATGGGGATGCTCCAAGTTGTAATCATGTTGAAAAATCTAACTGTGGCCTCAAGTGGAAGATGTTTGGGGACGGAGAATGGCGCAAAGCTGACGTTGACTTACCAGAGAATCACTCTTTCCGCATCAAAGCACTGGCTCCCAAAATTCTTGAGTTCGCCCAGGGCGTTTATGATCCCCCATCATCAGACGAATACCTAGATTCGCTCACATTGACTCTGCTCTGCTACGAGTCGAGTTCACAAA
>CAJXNF010000495.1 GCA_913056375.1 uncultured Pseudomonadota bacterium
GTCTGTTTCCCTCCAAGGCTATGAAGCCAGCACCTCTCTCAGTCAAGGAGGAGAGGCCATTCTTGGGGTACGTCCAGAGCACATCCAGATACACACAGAACCGATCCCCGGTGTGACGATTCCCGCAACCGTTGAGATTGATGAGCCAATGGGAGCCGATAGCCTACTGTGGCTTAAATTGGAGCAACAATCCCTCTCCGTAAGAATTGATGCTGATCTGAATTGCCAGGAAGGCACGATCTACCACCTAGAATTCAATATCCCCAAGTCTTCAATTTTCCGTAAGGATACGGAAGATCGGATTTAGTTCTGCTTGGTCCAATCGGAGGGTTTCCTCGTGATCTAAGTGAGATCTGCAGCAACTTCTGTTTCGTTTCATTCCTACATAAGCTATCCGAATGCAATCCCGTCTACCTCAAGCCCGTGAACTGGTTTCACAACTCACCCTGGAAGAAAAAGCCCTGCTCTGTGTTGGAAAAGATTTCTGGACCACGCAACCTATCGAGCGGTTGAAGATTCCTTCAGTCTGGATGACAGATGGACCTCATGGTGTACGTAAAGCCCGTTCTTCAGACACAGTGGGCATTGGTGACAGTGAGCCTGCGACGTGTTTCCCTACTGCCTCAGCCCTCGCTTCTTCGTGGAATCTGGACTTGGTTCAAAAAGTTGGGGTCGCTATGGGGAGGGAAGCCCAAGCTCTAGGTGTACAGTTCGTTTTGGGGCCTGGCGTAAACATGAAGCGCGATCCTCGTGGAGGACGGAATTTCGAGTACTTTTCAGAAGATCCCGTACTATCCGGACAACTAGCTGCGGCCTTCATCAATGGAATACAAAGCCAGGGGGTTGGCGCCAGCCTCAAGCACTTTGCCGTCAATAATCAGGAATTTGCCCGGATGTACTATAGCTCGGAACTGGACGAGCGTACTCTTCGAGAAATCTACCTACCGGCTTTCGAGATTGCTGTGACGCAGAGCCAGCCGTGGACAGTGATGTGTTCCTATAATCTGGTTAACGGAGTATACGCAGCAGAAAACCCGTACCTATTGCATCAAATTCTCAAGGAAGAATGGGGACTGGAAGGCATTGTTGTCTCCGACTGGGGAGCGGTCAATGATCGTCCAGCAGGAGCAGCGGCTGGAATGCACCTGGAAATGCCAAGTTCTGGGGAGGTCAATGTTCGCAAGGTTGTCGATGCTGTTCAATCTGGTGAACTGAGTGAATCTCGGCTGGATGAGATCGTTGCAGAACTGCTTACGGTGATTCTCCATGCACACGAGCAACGGCAGCCAGAAGCCGTCTTTTCAGTTGCCGAGCACCATCAGCTAGCATGTCGAGTGGCTTCTGAGTGTGTGACGTTGCTCAAGAATGAAGCAGACCTGCTACCTGTTCCACAGGGCGCTTCGCTCGCAGTGATCGGCGCCTTTGCAAAGCAACCACGCTTCCAGGGGGCTGGTAGTTCCCAAGTGACTGTAGCGCAAATCGACTCTGCTTGGGATGCCTTGGCAGCGCAGGGCTGGCAGACTAGCTACGCGCCTGGCTACGAATCCGATGGATCAACCACTGCCACGCTGCTACAGGAAGCTGAGAAAGTGGCCGCTAACGCGGATATTGCTCTCGTATTTGCTGGGTTACCTGGCCGATACGAATCGGAGAGTTTTGATCGTGACCACATTGATTTGCCGGAAGGCCACAATCGCCTGATCGAAACCGTTGCGGCTGTAAACACTAAAACGGTGGTGATCTTAACCAATGGTTCGGCAGTGACCATGCCGTGGGTTGATCGGGTGACTTCGATTGTCGAAGGGTGGCTTGCCGGTCAGGCTGGGGGTAGTGCGATTGCCGATGTCCTGACAGGAAAAATCAATCCTTCAGGGAAACTTTCTGAAACCTTTCCCCAACGCTTGGAGGATTGCCCGGCCTATCTCAATTGGCCCGGTGAGCAAGGCATGGTTTGTTACCACGAGGGGCTTTTCATTGGTTATCGTCACTACGATACCAGAAAGATTGAGCCACTTTTCCCCTTTGGTCATGGACTCTCCTATACCCAGTTTGAGTACTCTAGCCTAAAATTGAGCGCTAGCCAGATTGACGAATCCGAAGATTTGCAAGTCTCATTGGACGTTACCAACACGGGCAAGTGGGCTGGTAGTGAAGTTGTGCAGCTTTATGTTCATCCAAAGCAAAGCCGGTTGCAGCGACCAGAACAAGAACTCAAGGGTTTCCAGAAAGTTGAGTTGGAGGTAGGGGAGACCCGAGCTGTACAGCTACGACTCACCCCAAGGGATTTTTCCTACTATGATCCCCAAGAGAAGCAGTGGTTGGTGGAAAGAGGTCCTGTTGACATTCGGATTGGCTCTTCCAGCCGGGATATTCGTCAACGGGCGTTAGTGACGATCAGTTCAGCCCAACCAATTCCGTTTCGCTTTACCAAGACTACTCCCCTAGGGCTTTGGCTGGATCATCCGGTGAACTGCAACTTGGTTACACCGATCATCGCTCAAATGAATAACCAGCTTGGTGACCATGGGGATGACGACGATGCAGCTACGATGATGGAGGCTATGC
>CAJXNF010000496.1 GCA_913056375.1 uncultured Pseudomonadota bacterium
ATCCAGCAGAGCATCAAAAATCGGCATACATGCACCACCCGGATAGCCAAATATATATTTGACACCTTCTCGCTTCAGAGCCTCTACAACAACTTGGGCACCATTCATTCCGAACTCCTTTGATTGAATAATTGCAGATTGGCTTTTCAAATTAGTAAACTCCTGGTTAGAGCACAAGCCAAAAGCCTACATTTATAAATTTTTACAGCTTGTAGAGCTGCCGAACGAATTACACGACACGATTCATAGAAATTTCCTCACTTCAGCTATTCTTTTCAACTAGAGACTGCCAACTTTTTCTATTATTTACTAATTATATATTTTTTGAATATACAGTTTTTGATGAACCTCTCTCTAATCAACAGATCAAATATACTTAATTTAAGCTCCGGAGATCTTTTCACACTCTTGAGACCGTGATAGCCTTTGATTCAAACAAATTTAAAGTTACTGAACTTCCACCCAACCATTTGCAAATGGAATTGACTCCCGCTGAAAAACTACTGAAAGAAGTCAATCTCAGCCTAACCCGCCAAAGAGTGGCTGTCCTTGAACTCTTCTTGAAAGAAGAACACCCAATGACACCTCATGAGGTGCGGGAAATACTCGAGGATCAGGAACACGTGGACCAGGTGACCATTTATCGAGTGTTGGAAGCACTGGTCAGAACACGACTACTGACTCAGGTTCCTTCCACGGATCGGAATAGCTACTACTGCCTAGCAGAACGGCTACAGGGCCTTCATGCTCACCTTTACTGTAATTTATGTCGTCGAATGCTTTGTGTAGAATCACCTCTTGCAGCCCCAACCGAACGCGGTGAAGAACTGCATGTTGTGCTAAGTGGAACCTGTACTCAATGTGATCAAGCAGTTCCCGATACCAACATCTGAATTCACAATAAGTTTGAGACCCAACAAAACCAGTTGAGTTCTCCTCTGAATAGATATCCATTCAACTTGAGCATTGAATCCCAGAACGGCACTTTCCTCTGATTTTAAGACTCTCTCCATTCCCCTCAAAAGCTCTCTCATTCGGAATTTTCATGAAAACTGACCAGAACCAGGTGTGGGGTAGCCACCTACAGAGCAGCCCAGCTGAAGAAAATGTGCTGTTTTGTGCTGGCCGTGATGTTCAGCCACTGCCAATGGCAGATATGGCTCTGCTACCTTACGATCTATGGACCAATCGAGCCCATGCGATCATGTGGTATGAAGAAGGAGTGTTGCCCAAAGATGTTCTCACAAAGATTCTCAGCGGACTTGGTCAACTGGAGGAGAATTTTCTCAATGGAAATTTTGAGTTAGATCCGAAACTAGAGGATGTGCATATCAACGTGGAAGCATTCGTGACCAAGCAGCAGGGAGCAGAGATTGGCGGGTGGATGCACATCGGAAGAAGTCGCAATGATCAGGCAGCATGTGACACGAGACTTTTTCTCCGCGATGCACTCCTGAGGCAGGCTATAAATCTAGAAAAGTTGATCCAAACACTGTTGACGCAGGCTGCAGGGCATACCGAAACAGTTATGCCGGGGCTTACACATTACCAACCTGGGATGCTGACTTCATGGGGGCACTGGCTCTGTTCCCATGCACAAGCACTGTTGAGAGATCTGGAACGAGTCAAATTTCTACTCGTCCCAATCAATCGAAACCCCTTGGGGGCAGCTGCTTCCTTTGGCACCTCCTGGTGTCCAAATCGAAAACGTACTACTGAATTGTTAGCTTTCTCTGAGCCAGAACTCAACACACTCGACTGTATCAGCGCTCGTGGTGAATTGGAGGGTCAGGTTGCCCAGGGTTACTCGGTGATGATGAATCATCTCAGTCTCCTCGCCCAAGACCTGATCTTCCTGAGCCATCCTTATGTTGGAATGTTAGGTTTGCCCGACGCATTCGTAACAGGCTCTTCCATCATGCCACAGAAGAGAAATCCTGATTTTGCAGAAGTCATCAAGGGGAAGACAGCTCTTGCTCACGGACTCCTTCAATCGTTGTTAGGAGTCCCCAAGGGGATGGTCAGTGGTTACAATCGAGATAGCCAGGTTTGTAAGTATCTCGTGATGGACGTGATCCGAGAATGTGAGCCGGCCCCCAACATTCTCTCTGGAGTGATGTCTGAATTGGAAGTTCGTAAAGAGGTAATGCGAAATCGCTGCAACGAGGGATTCATGAACTCCGTCGATCTAGCTGACTCTCTCTCTAGAAATCAGGGAATCCCGTTCCGAAAGTGCTACCATCTGCTCGCCAAGGCTGTCCGACTCTCTTCACCCAGTGAATCCATCACAAAAGAAGCGCTTCAGTCCGCTCTGGATGATGAGAACTTGGGGATTACTTTCTCTGATGAGGACTTTGCTACATTACAAAGCCCACTAGCAGTATTAACCCAGAAAGAAAAACTTAAAGCTTGAACATCTGCTTGAGCGTGATTATGATTACTATCAATATAATCATCAGTACCATCGAAAGTAATATCCCAACCACTAACACTAGCACCACCAACTAAAGTACCATTAACATTACGAGAATTATCTATCATAATAGTCCCCGAAGTCTCAT
>CAJXNF010000497.1 GCA_913056375.1 uncultured Pseudomonadota bacterium
CAGGTCTCGCAGCCAATGGGCAGTAGGAATGGGTCTGAGATAACCATCCTCGCTGTACTCCATACCCATCGCTGACCAATAACCCCCAAACTTTCCAGCAATGCTCTCATCTGCAACAGAGCCCTCGTAAAGAACTACGTAAGGAGCTCCAAGCTCTCCATTTTTTGCCTTGTGATACGCTGCCATGAACTCATCACCAGCTGTGACCGAAAGTACGGGATGATGGAGTACTATTTTGGGTAAGCCTGGAATAGCAGCACGAATGAGTTGATCAACAGATGGGTTCTTAGCTCCCACCGCAGCAATGCTACAGCCGTCACAACTCATTCCAGCTAGCCAGAATGCGTGAACTTCTTCAATTGGTCCTTGTTCTAGTGTAATCCTACCAAAGCCACTTTTAGCATCTGGTGGTATCGTTGTTTGCATGATATTTATCCTTGCGCGAAAGTTCAGGGAGAATTCAAAAAATTTAGATGTTTTTAACTCTATGCTAGCTCATTGTCCAACAAAATTATGAAAGTCCTCGGATGATTTAAAAACTATCTATTGGATCAAAACCAAAATAAATAGATAAGTATCTAATTTTAATATATTTTTTAAATAATTTAATTTATTGATTTGATGTGTTTCAACTCTGCAATTGAAGGCCCTAATAATTGTTCAGTTTTAATTTAGGAGAGATATGAAATTCATATCTTCAATAGTTTAAAAAGATATATTATCAACTGTTGAGGTGTGTTCCTAAGGCAGTTCGTACACTAGTTTTTTAACGGATCAAGATAATTTCAGCGTTAATCGCAGGAAGTATTCAGCAGAGCTAGGAGTGCAGAATTCGAGCTGCGGCAATCATCGCCTGACCCAGACTGATACCACCATCGTTACAGGGGATTGCTGCAGGTCTAAGCACAGAGAGTCCCTGTGCCTGCAGTTGTCTTTCGAGCAATTGGGCCAATAGCTCATTTTGAAAGGCTCCCCCACTCAGGACAACCTGCTTCACAGGTCTACAGTCTATTCGAGTTGTTTGTAGATGTTGGACGATTTGCCACAGACCTTGGGCCAAACCACGGTGAAAACGCAAGGCAATCACTGCGTTAGGTGTCCCATCCACGAGGTCATTCAAGAGAGCTTGCCACATTGGTTGTGGTTCTAGGTAAGGCAATCGATTGGACTTCCATTCTAGAATGGCAAAAGGGTAAGAGGAGCTATCGATGTCTTCTGCTGAATAAGCTTCTTCTGCTAGACCTTGAAGCTGCATAGCGGCTTGCCCTTCAAAAGAAACAGATTCCTGGCACAAGCCGATTGCTGCAGCCACGGCGTCAAACAGTCGACCAGCTGAACTGGCAAGGGGTGCGTTGCGCTGCAGTTGAAGCATACTCTGGTACGTAGAGACAGGCTGCTTCTTTAGAAATTTCGCAAGCTTCAGTTGTCCATAATTTTCCAAAAAGTGATCCCATCCGAGCGAGCTGAACAGCTGGGCCAATGTATTGCGCCAGGGCTCTCGCATTGCTTTTTCACCTCCTAGCAGAGCTACGGGTTTCAGCATTCCCAGACGTTTTGCAGAACGGTAATCTCCAAGCAGAATTTCGCCTCCCCACAACTCATCATGAGGACCCATCCCTAGTCCGTCCAAAATGATTCCCAAAACGGGAGTCGTCTCAAGCGGAACCAGGTGCTCCGCCAGGCAGGCGGCCAAGTGTGCGTGATGATGTTGCAGACGTATCACAGGAAGTTGGTGTTGCCGAGCGTACTCTTCGCCGATGCGGGTACAGGGGTAGTCAATGTGCAGATCTACAGCGACATGACTGGTTAGTTGTGGATACAGGTGTTCGAACAACTGGAGGCTTGCTTCAAAATCTGTGATGGCCCGAGCTTCGTGCAAGTCTCCGATGTGAGGCGAGAGAACAGCGTGATCATCGATGACTCGGCAGAAGGTGTTTTTCAGTGAGGCCCCAAAGGCCCAAACGGAAGGCGCTCTTTCAAAACCTGCTGGTAGAGGAATTGGTTCTGGAGCCAATCCTCGAGCTCGCCTGAGTACTCGAACCGTTTTTCCTTCTATTCGTAGAATGGAGTCATCGACACGATTGACGATTGGGCGTTCGTTCCAAAGCAGCCAATCTGCGACGCCATTCAGTCGTTGTCGAGCTTCCTCAGGAGTTTTGCACTGTGGTTCATCTGAGAGGTTTCCAGATGTGAAGACCAACGGAATACCCAGTGGTTCGAACAGCAGGTGGTGCAAGGGAGTATAAGGTAGCATCCAACCAAGCCGACGTTGATTGGGAGCAACTGCCTCTGGCAAAGACATCGTGGATTGCTGGTTTTTTTTAAGCAGGACAATCGGAGCGACGGGGCTACTCAGTTCCCTCCATTCGAGCTCGTTGACAGAGCACCATTGCTCTAGCATCTTGCGGTTCTTCCCCATCAGGGCAAAGGGTTTGGCCTCACGAATTTTTCTTTGCCGTAGTCGCTGCACGACATTTGTGTTCGTTGCATCACAGGCCAGGTGGAAACCGCCGATTCCTTGAATTGCGATGATTTCGCCCTGTTGGAGTAGACGGGCT
>CAJXNF010000498.1 GCA_913056375.1 uncultured Pseudomonadota bacterium
TGGCCAACCAGTGTGGCAAATTCATTATCCTTAAGGGTGGTGGCCAGTACGATGGCCGCTGAATAGCTAATTGGGCTAATCAGTAAATAAGTATCACCGTCAAAACGCTTGTTTTCAGATACTGGCGTTTCCCAATCAGTCCATTCCTCCTCGATGATTTCTCCTACCTCACCCCGACCCTTTTGAGGGTCCCTTAACCACTGCATCCAGGTTTCCTGCCCAATCTGGCTAAAATCTCGTCTGCGGAAGTAAAGGAAAAGCCTCACCGCAGCCGAGTAGGTCATGAGAGCGAGAACGGCCAGGGGTATCATGGTCCATCCGCCTGCCATCCAGATGTTCAGAACTTTTTCAATGAATGCATTCATTTTGAATTAATAAATGAGTTTAATATTTCGCTGGTTTTCAATCGCTCTTTCGCGAATCTGGCAAACCGTTGATAAAGCCAATAGAGACCTGCTCCATGGATCCTAAGACTCCTTTGACCTTGCGAGTGACAAAGGCATGACAAATGAGAGCGGGCACGGCGACCACAAGCCCGAATTTGGTGGTGATGAGTGCTTCTGAAATACCACCAGATAACATGCGAGGATCTCCGGTGCCAAAAACCGTGATCATGTTGAAGGTATTGATCATCCCCGTCACCGTCCCAAGCAGCCCCAATAGTGGAGCCGTAGCGGCAGTGAGTGCAATCAACGCAATGAAACGCTCGAGCGCAGGCTTGGCACTCAGCATTTTTTCATACATAAGCTCCTCAAGATACTCCTTACTTTCTGACCGATGCTCCAGAGCAGAGCGAAGGACATCCCCAACCTGGCCCTTGAAAGTAGCGATATGCGTTGATGCTTTGTCAGGATGTCCTGCTTTGAGATGAGCTAAAATTAATTTGAGATCCGCAGGGCCAGCTAATCGAATACGAGAGAGCTGCAGCCATTTCAAAAGGGCAATCATGACGGCAGCCAAACCCAGTCCGACGATGGGCACCATCACTGGACCTCCTTTTTTCATGTGATCTACCAAGCTGTCTTCCGTGGCCGCGATTTTGAGAGCATTCCCCATCGTGGGATCCACAGGAAAAAGCCCCTCGCTCGCATTTGCCAATTCACCAATGCGCGCGGCTTTGTCAGGCCCCAGGGCGGTGACCGTAGGTTCGGCAGCCCCAAGCTGAAGCTGAGCAAGGCCGCAATCTTCTGAGTTAGCAGAGGCAAAGAGAGCAAAAGGCCCGGCAAGAACCACTTTACCTTCTTGAAGAAGCCCATTGGGACTCAAGGCTTGATCCTCGAAAATAGATCCTCCAATTAGTTGATTAAGACGATCAATCGACCCTTCAAGCAACGCAGCAGACTGGTTGGCCAGTGCTTCCGGCGTGGTATCCGGATTTTGCAACCGACTTCTGGTGTCTTCGATGAGAGGCTGGAGCGCATCCACCTCAGTAATGTGAATACGAGTCTCAAAGAGTTCAGCGTATTCGGAAATAAGCCCCTTGAGGTAAGCCTGTTCATCAGAAAGAGCCTTGGTTTGAGACTTCAAACTTCCAAGCTCGACAAGTCGATTGTCCGCCTCTCGCTCCGATTTGGTCAGTTCAAATCTTTTGGAGACCAACTCTGATTCAAGCTCTCTAAGACGCTTGGAAAGTGGAATCTTCTGTTCAGAGATCGATGCCTGAAGCTCCGCCAACTCAGCAAGCACGGCATTGAGATCCTCCTGAAAACCTGTTTGAAGCTCATCGAGGTTTTGCCCCATCCCTTGCGACAATGGCAGTAGGGCAACGAGAATCCATAGTTTGATTTTCAACATTTTCTTTAGCAGGTAGTGCGTTTCAAATCAGCGGATGGTCATGGGCAACTCCACAAAAGCTGCTGGAGCAGACCCTTCGTAGATTTCGATGGCCTGCTGAATGGCAGGTGCCATGGACGGCTGGTTCGACCATTCCCAGCCTTCGTCGCCTGGGAGACCGATGCCCGCAAAAGATCCATCAGGGCTGGAGAAATAGGCCTGAGCCAACCCGACGTAGAGCACTTTGACTTGGAGCTCGGCTCCGCTTTCATTTTGGCGCAGTTCGGATGAAACCGAAATGGAACCATTAAACTTGTTAACCTCGTTGATAAATCCGACAACGTTGACCATGCGAGAGGACAAAGAAACTTTGGTATTTTCGGGATCTTCCGGAATTCGGTTGATCATGCTGGACACCGACTGCTGAAGTCCCGCAGGCAATCGACGATTCAGAGAGATGACTGACTGCTCCAACTTGGCAAGTAACGATTTGAGACGATCACCAAATTGAGTAAGAGAATCTTTTTCCTGAGTGGCTGTCTCGAATTCTTTGTCGGCTTGAGTGAGATCTTTGTCGACCCCTCCCATAGCAGATTCCACTGAAGACACCTCCCGCTCAAGTGCTGTGATCGAATGATTAAGAATCTCGTTTTCTTCTTTCCAGTCTGCCTTGAGCTGGGCGACCAACTTTTTAGTCTGGACCCATTTTTCCACCAATGACCGCGTCTGGTTGTAGGGCGAAGCACCATAAGCGGGCAACTGCGAGAACAGGACCAGAGCC
>CAJXNF010000499.1 GCA_913056375.1 uncultured Pseudomonadota bacterium
CCTGTTCCCTCCAACTGGAGACGTAAAAATGACTGAGCAGCGTTGAACACGAAGGACTACATTCAAGGACAGGCCGACATGACCATAGGTTCGAGCAGCAAAGACACACAAACACTTTCAGCGTTGGATCGCTTTCGCAAAAATGCCTGGGGATGGGGCATTCTGTCCGTTTTTGTAGTATTTGCCGGACTGGTTGGACTAACGATCCGAGTAGCCGTTGTGGACTATCCAGTTGAACTTGATAACCGTCGAGCTGCTCACTACCAGTGGGTGGATGAGAACATCAACGAATTGTTGTGGATGTCGGCAGAGTTTGATCAACGAGGCTATGACGTTGAAGTGTCAGCACCCGCAAAACTGGGTAAAAACCACTGGGAGTTCCGGGTAACTCAGGGTGGAGAATCTGTTCCTGATGCCAAGTTTACTCTACTGGTGACCCGTGAGGCTACCAATGAATATGATCTCGAACTTGCTGAGTTGCCCAAGCTGGATGGTTCTTTCATTGGATCTGTGTCCTTGCAGCAACCCGGAGCTTGGTTACTCCGCATGCAGATCGAAGTGGAAGGCTTGCGAGTCATCCGCACGCATCTCATAGAAGTCCCTGATGAACATGGAGAAATTCCAGAGAGCAAGTACAACTCACGCGTGAGAATCGCTAAAATGCAACTCGGCGCCCTCACTCCTTGAGGTCCAGATGTCGACAATCAGCTGCCCTATCCCCGAACTAAAGCCTAAATCCGGCTCTCCTGCAGCGGCGCCCCTACCCAATTCGAAAAGTACATATTTTCGAGAACACTTTCTCCGCCAGAATTCCAAAGGCCAACCCCAGGTCACATTGTTACTGGAAGGCCTGCGGTGTGCGGGCTGTGCTCGCACGGTTGAGCAACTGCTTGAGCGAACAGACGGTGTCGTTCAAGCTGATCTCAACTACAGCACACATCAGGTAAAGCTGGTCTGGGATGAATCCAAAAACTCCTTGGAAGAGATCATCCAATCCATCCGGAAAACCGGTTACGACGCCCAACCTCAACCCCTAGTCCTGCCCAGTCTACACCAAGAAGAGACTCGCACACACCAACAATTTCCTCGGCTGATGCTTGCCATCTTTGGTGCGATGAATCTGATGTGGATTGCCATCGCTCAGTACGCCGGGTATTTCTCAGGCATGGAGCAACGCCATGAAGATCTTTTGAATCTGGCAAGTTTTGTTCTGGCGACTCCTGTCCTGTTCTATTCTGGTTCTCTGTTCTTTCAGGGCGCCTGGAGGGATCTAAAGCTAGGTATACTGGGAATGGATTTCCAAGTCGCGTTAAGCACAACGTTGATCTACCTCTATAGCTGCTACGCTGCCTTAAACCATAGAGGAAACACCTATTTTGAGGCGGTGGCTATGTTCATTGCCTTTCTCTCCATTGGCAAGTATCTGGAACAGTTGGGAACTCGTAAGATCCTTGAACAAAGTCGTTTTTTTCAAAGGCTGATGCCTCTCTCTGTCCGCAGAATGATTGGGGAACAGCGTGTGGAGTTGCAGCTGGAAGACATTCAGATCGGCATGGTGCTGGAGTTGTTTCCAGGAGAGAAAGTCGCTGTAGATGGCGAGGTTGTAGAAGGCGAGGCAACCGTTGATGAGTCTCACCTCACGGGGGAACCGATGCCCATCTTGAAAAAACAGGGGTGCACCCTGACCAGTGGCAGTATCTGTCAGGATGGCGTGCTGCAATTTCGGGTGACTCGTTCTGCAGAAGAATCCACACTGGCGCAGATCATCCGTCGAGTGGAAGAATCTCTGTCCAGCAAACCCAAGATCCGGGTGATGGCAGACCGTGTCGCAAAATATTTTGTGATGGCAATCACCTTGGTTGCGGCGGGCACCTTCTTCTGGGTCTGGCAACAAAATTCTGACTTGGAGCAAGCTCTGATGCAGGCCATGGCGGTGTTGATCATCGCTTGTCCCTGTGCCCTCTCGCTGGCCACACCAATTGCGGTCTTGACCGGCCTCTCCTCAGCCACACAAAGCCAAATTCTTTTTCGTACCGGGAGCCAGTTTGAAACACTACGCAGCATCACTGATGTAGTGCTGGACAAAACGGGCACCATCACTCTTGGTCGTCCTGAAGTCTCCCAGTTGGAGTGGGCTGGTACCGCCTATCCTGAACTGGCCCTCAGCCTCACATCTCATTCCAATCATCCGATTTCCAAGACCATTCAAAAATACCTGTCGGCAAGTGGAATTCCGCCCACTCCACTCAACAACTGGAGAGAAGTAGCAGGTCGTGGATTGCGAGCCGAATGGCAAGAACGCATGGTACTGGGAGGGAATCAACGCTGGCTGGAAGAAGCTGGCGTAGTCTTTACAGCCAAGGAACGCGAAAAGTTGGATCGGCTCTCTCAGCAAGGAGGATCACTGTTTCTCCTGGCAGTCGAGAATCATTGGGTAGGCACTTTCCAAATTGAAGACCAGGTGCGGGAAACCAGCCCTTCAGCCATTCGAACTCTGCAACAACTGGGACTTCAAGTTCACCTGTTGACAGGTGACCACACAAAGGT
>CAJXNF010000500.1 GCA_913056375.1 uncultured Pseudomonadota bacterium
ATGGGTCGAGGCCGGACGCAGCCATCACGGGCCTCTGTCGATCAAAGAGACTTTAGGTACAGACAGGGGGTGCTTCCAGGACAGCTGCCTGCACAGCTTTTCACTGTGAAAGAAAGGTCTGCGTAAGCCAGCCTTCAGTTCGAGGGAAACGCATCGGGCTTGTCTTGAAGGACTTCTGAAACAACTTGATCCACCAAGGCACGGAACTCCTGCCTTCGTCGCCTTTGGTCAAGATCTGAAAGTTCGAACACGTTCATCGCTCTCCTTTCTGGAGGAAAAATCTCCTGCCAGGATTGATTCCAAACCATCCTCGAAAAACGTTCATTATTCGAGAAATAGTGATCACGAATATGTCGCACCATGTTGTCGTCAAGTCCAAAGTAACGACTCTCAGACCATCCATATTGATTGGCATAGCGACCAATGAATCTTGACTGCCCACGGATCAGTCGCCGTTCCACCCCAAGACTTGCAAGGCGCCGTCCAACCTTTCTGGCAAGCCATACACCCTTGGCACCAATCTGATCATTGAGCGTTGCAGCATCTGCAGGCTTCCAACCATCAATCGACCGCCAGCCCTGACCTTGCATCAACCGTTCAAACGGATCACCCCAGGCCGAACCGAATGGGAAGAATTGAACGTCGACAGAGCGACATTCAATAAGTTCTTTGAACATCTCAAAATAATCAAACCGCGAAGCACGCTTCTCCAAACAACGCGAGACATATTTTTGAATTGGCATTGAATGGTAAAAACGCTTTATTTCCTGAACGTACAAAGAATTAATATAATCTGGCTGATCGCGAACAAAAAAAACAATCTTCACATGAAATCCTACTCTATTAGCAATGCTTACTAAGGACTTAATTCGACCCTCTTGTATTAAAGCCTGAGTCAATCTTTCATCACTGAGTATAGCGCTATCGATCTTCTCAGGAATCGCCTCGAGAAGCTTTTTAATCCTCAAAAATTTTCCACTTTTGATATGAGTGGCCAACTCATAACAACGCCCGACTTTTCTTGTATCAGGAGACACAAGAAAAACATTGTTCTTTAAGAGGGTATCGCGGTTTGCAGCAAGTCGATTTTGGATATAAGTTGAAGCTGTCTTGTGGGTGCCAGCATGGATCACAAGAGTTCTTGTATTGCCCATGACGTCGACAACGTTCTTTCACCAACTATAGCTGCGCCCAATCTCCAGCATCAGATTAAAACTGGGGAAAAGCGAGTGGGTTTGCAACCTTAATATCCATGAAGACTTGGTCCACAAGAGATTCCATTTCTTTCATTTCACCCTCCGCCATCAAGGATTCATCCAGGACATTAAAAACTTGAGGTCGCAAGCCTTGAAAAACATCTGACCAGGAGTCCTTGCCCCAGACCCGACGAGCAAATCGATCATTACCATCTTTATAGAATTCTCTGATTTTCCGGACTTTTTTAGGCCTCATCCCAAAAAAACGATTGTCTGACCAACCACGAGGGATGGAATATTTGCGAATGTACTTCGACTGATTTTCCAACAGCTTTAGATTGACCCCAACCTCCTGCATTCGTTTGCAAACCTGCAAAGCCAGCCACACGCCCTTGATACCTGGCTGATCATTTGCTTTCCCTGACCTTCCAGCAATCCACTCTATGCCCTCGGGCAGATTGAGCTGCAAGGAATTCATGAGGTTGATGAATGGGTCACCAAAGACCGAGCCATAGGGAAGAAATTTGACATCAACCGATTGATGATCAAGCAAATGCGAAAACATCGTCTCGTAGTCGAACCAATGCGAGCGACGCACTCGGCACCTCTTGGTGAAAGAAGGTAGATCCCGAGAGTGATAGAAACGACGAACTTCCTGCACATAGAGAGAATTTATATAGTCTGGCTGGTCTCGGAGAAAGATCACAATTCTCAGCCGATAACCAAAGCTCTCCAGAAGTTTCTGCAACCCGTCCACACATGCATGATTCAGCAATGGCTGTGTGAATTGCTCTGCGCTCACAACAATATCTTGACCATCCGCAGATGCACGGATGAGCTCGGATGCAATGGCCGAGAAATTCTGCTCTTTCAAGAAACATGCAAGCTCCAAGTACTGGCCTGTTTTTTTTCGCCTTGGCTTCAACAAACGAAGCCCGAGGTCATACAAAATCTTTCTATTTTTCCACAAACGTTCTTGAATATACGTTGAGGCGGTCTTGTGAGTTCCAGCATGAATGATGAACTGTTTGTCCATGTCTCTCAAAACTTTCAAGCAATTTTATCATCCACCAACCATGTGCTCTCGCCAAATTGAGAATTGATTTTCACTTATCAGCCATCTAAATACAGCCAAAAACCAGCATGACTCTCCACAAAAGATCACATCAAGACTCTTTGCTTGAGCCCTGACGTTGATTGACCTGGCGACACCACATGGCGAAGCCACTGCCCAGCAGGCAGTGGACCACAGCTGAGATGGCTCCTGGCAGAGCCGTCAGTGGACTGGAGAAGCCGCCCGTACGAGCCAGAACAACCGCCAGACCAGAGTTCTGCATGCCCAC
>CAJXNF010000501.1 GCA_913056375.1 uncultured Pseudomonadota bacterium
ACACATGCTGTATTCCGGAAGAGAACATTTCCCTCTGATCATGTACTTTGGTTGTATAATGTGGCAGCATTGTTCAGACCGAGTATTGCATTGTAAAGAATGAGTGAAGGGTCTTCGACTAATGCAGGATCAGCAGGCTCAGTTCGTAAAATTTCATTCTCATACCTCAAACATCGGTTACGACTGTTTGGGCTCCGCCCCATTATCCAGTATAGCCCACCCCAATGGTCTTGGTCAAAACGACCCAGTACAATGCCACGGCCGGGATAATCGTTCTCTGATAATGTTTTAAGGTTATGCTCAGCTAATCTTTGGGCTTCAGTAATCATAAATCTCATACTGCTCATGATGTAGAGCATTGGAAGCCTTCATACTCAATGGAACCCCAACTGCCTCTTCAATCTCTTTTAAATTGAAATGCTCGTCTTCCCTCATACTCATTTCGATGTCTGGATGTACGTAAACTGTAACGGATCCCCTACGCTTATCCTGACAGACTCTTTTCAATTCTCTAAAGATTTCCGCTAAAACAGTATTCACAGATTTGATGTGCCCACTCCCAGCACAATAAGGGCAAGGATCACAGAGATATCGCATCAGACTTTCCCGGTCACGCTTCCGGGTCATTTCCACTAGACCCATCTCACTAATTTGAAGAATCTTGCTGCGAGCCTTATCATTTCTTAGTTGATCTTTCAGTACCTGATAAACTTCCTGACGATGTTGAGACTGCTCCATGTCTATGAGATCAATAATGATGATCCCGCCGATATTGCGTAATTGTAGTTGATGAACGATCTCTTCAACAGCTTCTAAATTTGTTCGCAAAATAGTCTGTTCGTGACTCTCTTTTCCAACAAATCTACCTGTGTTGACATCAATAGCTGTGAGGGCCTCTGTTTGATCGATGATGAGTGAACCTCCCGAGGGAAGCCATACTTTGTGGCCAAGTGCTCTTTCAATCTCATTTTCAACCCCAAAATGGTCAAAAATTGGTTGGGGAGCACCATAGTATTCAATTAATGAATAAAATTTGGGTAGGTAGGATTTTACAAACTGACGAATTTGTCGGTACTCCTCTCGTTCATTCACGACCAGTTTGCGAACCTCTTTTGAGAGAGAATCTCTTAAAGTTCTGTAAACTACGTTCAGGTCTGTATGCAAAAGACTTGGAGAGGAACTTTTCTCAGCCCTTTGGAGGACTCCATCCCAGAGTGAAACCAGAAAATTAATATCCGAATGAAGATCTTCTTCAGATCTTCCCTCTGCGACTGTTCTGATGATGAAACCTGCATTTTGTGGCCGTAATCGAGAGACAATATCCCTCAGCCGAACTCGCTCCGCATCATCGGTAATCTGCCTTGACACCCCAACGGTGTTAGAAAATGGCATATAAACCAAATTCCGACCAGGTAAGGAGATATGGCTTGTAATACGAGCCCCCTTTGTACTGATTGGACCCTTAGAAACTTGGACAATGACGTCCTGACCTTCGGATAAAAGTTGATCGATCGGTATTTTCCCATCAGATGCTTTGGTAACATCACTTTCCAGGCTTTCTGGGAGAATGTCGTCAATATAGAAAAATGCCGATCTTTCTTCGCCAATATCGACGAAAGCGGATTCCATTCCTGGTAAGACCTTCGCTACCCGCCCTTTATAAATATTCCCAACAAGCCGCCGCTCTTGAGGTCTCTCATGATAAAGTTCGGTCAATGCATCCCCCTCTAGAGTTGCAACCCGAATCTCGTGTGGTGAGTACTCAATGATAATGTCTTTCATGAGGTTCCCAAGCCCCCACTACCTAGTCTAAGTTCTTGATGATTGATCAGATCCCTCATCTCTCGAACCGCTTGTTCAAAGCCAACAATGATGGCCCTACTGACAATACTATGACCAATATTCAATTCCCTTAGATGTGGAAGATGACAGATCTGCTGAGTATTCTGGTAAGTCAATCCATGACCCGCGTTCACTTGCATCCCAAGCCGATGAGCTTCTAATGCAGCAATTTCCAATTTTTGGTAGGCTTCAGAAAGAATTTTGGTATTTGCTTTAGCATGTGCATAGGGGCCCGTATGCAACTCAACATCGGTCGCTCCAAATTTGGCACTGCTTTGAATTTGCTCCATGTCAGGATCTATGAACAAGCTCACCCTCATCCCATTATCTCGAAGCTGTCCAATCGCTTTCCTCAAATCATCTCCTCCACCAACGACATCCAAACCACCTTCAGTTGTTACTTCCTCTCGCTTTTCAGGTACAAGAGTTACTACTTCAGGCTGAATTTCAATTGCGAACTTCAGCATTTCGGCAGTTGTTGCCATTTCCAGATTCAGAACAGTTTGAACAGTCTCCCTCAAAACACGAACATCCCGATCCTGAATGTGGCGCCGATCTTCGCGTAAATGGACGGTAATGCCGTTCGCACCAGCAACTTCAGCCAAGGCAGCCGCTGCCACGGGGTCTGGTTCAGACGCACGTCGAGCCTGCCTCACAGTGGCAACATGATCCACATTCACATGCAGA
>CAJXNF010000502.1 GCA_913056375.1 uncultured Pseudomonadota bacterium
CAACACAGCTTCTCTAATTGCTGCAAATTAGCTGTTGCAAGTTCTAGATTGCCCAAAGCCAAGAATAACTCTCCTTGATATTCAAGCGCTCTTGCGTAGTAGATTGCAGAATTCTTGAGGTCATTCATTTTACGTAATGCATAGCCCATGTAATTATGAGTGTCGGCATCTTTGGGATTTTCTGCTAACTCTTTCTTCAGTAGTGAAACTGCAGAATGATAATCAGAATTTTTTATGTAGCCGACTGCTTGTTGGTAGTTTCTAGACCTATGTTGGATGTAGTCTCCATCGTCAGGACTCTCCACAGCATGGAGTTGCACGGGCAAGTTAGAGATTAAAAAAATTATGAAAATCAGGCTAGATAGAATAATTGATTTAAGTTCTCTATGAGAATATTTCATCAGGGCTTTTTGAGACATTGTGTGATTGATCCGGTGTGGTCTGAAGTATCTCGACAGAGATAGTGATGCAGTGCTGTCTGATACGTTTTGTGATTGAGCAGGGATGGAAGTCGCATCACGGAGGCTTTGCTCAGGGTGGTGTTAAAATCAAAGCAGAGCTGCTTCCTGCGAAATGGTAGGAGTGCTGACATATCCCATCACAGGCAGTTGAAGTCAAGTTCCCCTCTTACATTGTTGGATAGTCCTTGGGTCTACACCCAGCGACTGAAATAAAGTCTCAAAAGAAAGAATAAAAAATATGAACCTCCTGGTCCTTGGAGCAACGGGCAACACGGGTCGGCAATTTGTCAGCATGGCATTAGAGCGTGGCCATAAGATTAGAGCAATCGTTCGTAAGACTGCTGATTTAGAAGAACGAAACGGGCTGGAAGTGATTCAAGGGGATGTTCTGAATCCAGTCTTATTGCGTAAGGCCGTTAGTGGAATGGATGCTGTCGTTTCCTGCCTAGGGATTCGAAAGGAAAATCCTTCGGATCCATGGTCAGCTCTCCTTTCTCCTGAAGATTTAATGGCACGCAGCACGGCTGGTATTGTGGACGCCATGCAGATCAGCGGCATCAGGAGGCTGCTTGTGATTAGCTCATCTGGTATTGGCGATAGTTGGGAGGCTGTGGATCCTGATATTCGTACAGTTATTCAAACGAGTAGTATTAGTAAGGTTTTTCTCGACCTGAACAATATGGAGGAGATTTTGGACGGTAGTGGCTTGGATACCCTGGCTGTACGTCCAGTGGCTTTGATCAATGGGGAGGCGAGTGGTAGAGCCCAGATTGTGAGTCGGTTTGAAAAGACATCAAAGATAACTACCGGTGATGTTGCCCGATGGATGCTAGATGCAGTAGAGAGGTCTTCTCTGTTCAAGCAGCACAGTGAGATGATTGGATCTAGTCCCTGAGAATTTGGGTTACCTCATCTAGAGGCTATCTGCCCCAGTGCAACATTCAGAGCTTGGATAGGGACAAAGGTGGAGTGCCCTGTGAGGCGTTGTGTGTTTAAGCAGAGCTATGGATTCACATCACGGAGCCATTACTCAGGGTGATGCAAACTGTTGGGAGATCACAGGCAAAAATTAAACGTTCGGTCTTAAGTACGTTGATCCAAATTTTCCATCAGGGCTTGCATACGTTCCATGACGGCAGCTTCTTCAAAGGGCTCTTGAATACAGCTACTGTCTCGTAGCCATTTCATTTTGTAGTTTGTGAAAATTTCTCCCTTAGGTTCAAACTCAAGAGAGTTATCAAAGGCGCCCAAAACGATGGTTATGATCCCATTAGATTCTTCAGGTTCGCTATGTACCCTTGTTGAGCACGTTGTGCATGAATGCATCTGTCCTAGGTGCTTGGGTGAACGTTCTAGCCCTCTCTCTAACCTCCTCAACAGATCAACTGACAACACTTCCGAAATTCTAAGGAAAAACTGGATACTCAGCATCTCCGTCACACCTTGTTTGCTCACTCAAGATTGACACAGTTCTGTCGGTTCTCTTCCTCAATCCTTTGCTGTGCTCTGATCTTCAGGGCCTTTGGGTAGTTTTGCTGACGTGATTCCTTCTAACATAAAAGCTGTCTGGGTTCGGAATGATCTGCAATCGACCCTACATCAACCTCGGCTCAATGCAGCACTTCACAGAAAGGTGTTCTCCTTTTTCCAACCATTTAGGACTGATGACTCCTGGCTTGCCAACATTGTTCAAGGCATCAACGGTATGGTTGACAGGTTCAATGCAAACAAAATCTGCCCCGGCAGCAGGGCTGTAGATCTGCAAGCAATTCAGGGGGCTTTCTGCCGTGACCTTTACGGATAATCTATGTTGAGGCCGGATCAAATCTGCGATTCCATCCCAGCCGGTGTAGGCATTGTTTAGCAAACTGTCAGGGAAATCATGCTCCGTACTAAAATCTGTCGAGGAGCCAGAGCCTGGTGGAACATGTTCTGTCGGTAGATGTTCGAAATCTTCGAGCCAGCAACCAGTTGCATTGAATCGGAGTTGGCTATTTTCCTCTCGAGCAAGCCAAGGATGAAAACCCAGACCGTAAGGTAGCGCTTCCTCCGCCTCATT
>CAJXNF010000503.1 GCA_913056375.1 uncultured Pseudomonadota bacterium
TCTTCCAGTGAGAGCGTCAATGGCTTTTCGGAGTAGACATGCTTGCCTGCCTCCAAAATCGCCTTGGAAACTGCAAAGTGAGCATTTGGGACTGTCAAGTTCACGACAATGTCCAGCTCTGAATGGGAGATCAGGTCTTCCACACTCAGAGCTTCCAAACCGAATTCTTTTGCCTGAGTTTGGGCAATCTCCATATTGAGATCCGCGCAGGCTTTGACTTCGATGGGCTGAAAGAGCTTCGACAGACGGAAATACGCTGACGAGATATTTCCACAGCCAATCACCCCAACGTTCAGTGTTCCAGGCATGGCTCACTCCGCAAAGGTTTGGACAGTCGCCAAAGAACGACGAGCAAAGCGGGCCACATCGTTTGGCTTATCGTGCTCCATCACATACCAGGTAGCTGGGGTTTTGCGCAATTGACCATACAATCCTGGCCAATCGATCACACCGTGTCCCACATCTGCCCAACCATCTTCATCTGTATTCTCTCCTGCAGGGGCGATATCCTTCACATGAACCGCACAAAGCCGATCCCCATAGCGTTGAATCCAATCTGCAGGATTGGCCTGTCCTCGTACGACCCAAGCCAAGTCCATTTCCCAGCTCAGTTCTGAGTTTTCCAAAAGAATTTCCATCGGCGTCTGACCATTCTCCAGTGCAGCAAACTCAAAGTCATGATTGTGCCATCCGAAGCCTAGCCCAGCAGCCTTGTATGGTTTGCCAACTTCATTGAGTTTTTCTGCCATTTGCTTCCAGCCAGCAGCATCAGAAGGACGTTGATCTGCAGCCAAGTGAGGGCAGATCACTGTTTGCACTCCCAGAGTTTCGATGGTCTTCATTGCCTGATCCAAGTCTTCCAACTGTGATAGGCCAAAATGCCCGGTCGGCATTGTCAGGCCATTGCTATCCAGGTCTTGCCGTAACGAAGCCGCTTGGTCGTAAAGTCCACCAAAGCCCTCCACCTGGGTATAGCCAAGCTCTGCCAACAGCTGCAGGGTGTTACTCAGGGGTGGATGATTCCGAGCGCTATAGAGTTGAAAGGACCAGTCATTCATGTTGATTCCTAATGTGTGAGAGGAGCAAAGCAGCAAACGGGTTTCTGAATGAAACACCCAATCTGCTGAGATTTGTTCACAACGTGCCCTCAATCCATTGCTGGGCAAGCATTTATACGTTCATTGTTTCAGCGATTTGCCAAAGCTGTCAATGCCTTGGAGTAGCGATCTCCCTGAATCCGAATGGCCGAAAGTGCCTCATTAATTTTTGCTAAATCTTCGGTGGTCAGCTTGACTTCAAAGGCACAGTGTTTCATCCAAAAGTTCTTTGTTCCATCAGTTTTTTCAAAATCTAGAATTACATTGATTGGCTTGTTCCACGAGAGCTTCAACTTGAGCCTCCGAAAACGCTCCTCGAGTAAATTGAACAAGCTTAATGATTGGTAAATCACGAAGCATGGCTTCCATCATTGTCGCAGCATCTTCGTCATCACTATGACTGCCCATCTGTTTGCTCATTTCAGCGAGAACTGGTGCAACTAGATTATGGGCTTGGGGTAGATGTGATTGCATTCAGATAGTTAATGGAAATAGGGATGGAAATCGCTTGACCCCTTGCTCTCCAAAAATCCTTCGGAAGGAATAGAGCAACTAGATTCGTTCTTCGGTATCCTTACGGAAAATTGAGGACTTGGGGATGTTGAATTCCAAATGGTAGGTCGTGCCTTCCTGGCAATTCAGATCAGCATCGATTCGGACGGAGAGCGCTTGTTGTTCCAACTTGAGCCAAAGCAGACTGTCGGCTCCCATTGGTTCATCAATCTCAACGGTTGCAGGGACTGTCACGCCAGGGATAGGCTCTTTGTGTATTTGGATGTGCTCTGGTCTCACTCCAAGAACCGACTCTCCTCCTTGACTAAGAGCAGTGCTGGCTTCATAGCCTTGGAGGGAAACAGACGTTCCGCCCTTGGTTTGGAAGGTCACTTCTTCATGCTTGAAAACGATTGCATAATCAGCCTTGCAATACGATTTTTGTCAAGCTATTTAGTGACGAACAATTATTTCAAACATCACCAGATGCGGTGGCCCCTTGACGAGGTTCCACCCAAGGAAACACTCTCCATGAGCACTCCAAAGTTAACTGACGTCGCCCGACTGGCAGGAGTATCACCAGCGACTGTGAGCCGAGCGATCAATCAACCAGCAATTGTCAATGCCAAGACTCTGGAGCGCATCCAACAAGCAATCCAGCAAATTGGCTATGAGACCAACACCGCAGGACGGAATCTACGCCTGCGCAGGTCTGATGCCTTGCTGGTCATGATCTCAGATGCACCAAGTCGTTTTTTCTCTCAGATTCTGATGGGAGTAGAAGCAGAAGCCTCTGAAGCTGGTTACAACGTATTGGTCTCGAACACTCAGGACAACCCAGAGAGGGGACGTCGGCTCTACGCAAGCATTCAGCAAAGTTTAGCAGATGGGATCCTGACTTTTGGAGGACATAACCA
>CAJXNF010000504.1 GCA_913056375.1 uncultured Pseudomonadota bacterium
GCAGGATACATTCGCTTTGAGGTCTCAGAACTTAGCTGAGGAAGCGCAAGCTGCTGGGCGATTTCAAGAAGAGATTGTGCCTGTTGAAATTCCACAGCGCAAAGGAGATCCGATCGTTTTCCAGGATGACGAATTTATTCGCAAGGGAGCTACGATTGAAGGTATTCAAAAGGTTCGACCAGCCTTTAAAAAGGATGGTTCCGTTACAGCTGCCAATGCTTCTGGAATCAATGATGGTGCTGCGGCTGTCGTTGTCATGTCAGCTAGTAAAGCCAAGGAACTTGGATTGACCCCCTTGGCAACCGTTAAGGCTTATGCAAGCGCTGGGGTTGACCCAGCAATCATGGGTACTGGTCCAATTCCGTCCACACAAAAGTGTCTTGAAAAGGCAGGTTGGACAGTCGGGGACTTAGATTTGATTGAAGCAAATGAGGCTTTTGCTGCACAAGCATTGGGAGTTGCCAAAGAACTCCAGTGGGATGATAGTAAAGTCAACGTAAATGGAGGTGCTATTGCGATTGGACATCCAATTGGAGCTTCTGGTTGTCGAGTGTTGGTTACACTCCTTCACGAAATGAAACGTCGAGATGCTAAAAAAGGACTAGCGACCTTGTGCATTGGAGGAGGTCTTGGTGTCGCATTAGCAGTAGAACGGTAAACAAATTTCTCAAAAAATTTGAGATTGATTTTAAAGAGTTAATTTACAAACGAGGATGTATGAATCTAGAAGGAAAAGTCGTAGTTATTACAGGTGGTGGACGAGGCTTAGGACGGGCATTTGCTTCAGAACTTGCGGACAAAGGAGCAAACTTAGCTTTGGTTGATCTGAACCAGGATGATTTAAATGCCACGAAAGAGATGGCCTTAGCGAAGGGAGTCAAAGCTCAAACCTACGTCACTAATGTAGCCAAAGAGGATGAAGTCGTTTCTCTATTTGATCAAATAGTCAAAGATTTTGGTCAAGTTGATGGGCTAATCAACAATGCTGGAATCACACGAGATGGACTTATTGTTCGTAAGAAAAAGATTAAGGACGAAGCGGGGAACGTTACTGGTGAGGAAATCCAAAAGATGTCCTTACAAAATTGGCAACTAGTCATTGATGTAAACCTAACAGGAGTTTTCCTCTGTGCCCGTGAGTTCTTTGAAAAACAACTTCAATTGGGTGGCAAAGGTGTTTGCATCAACATTTCTAGTATTTCAAGAAATGGGAATATGGGCCAAACTAACTACACAGCCACAAAAGCTGGTGTAGCGGAAATGACTGTGACATGGGCTAAGGAAATGGCACAACATGGAGTACGTTGCGCTGCGATCGCCCCGGGTTACATCAACACAGAAATGGTTGCTGCGATTCGTGAAGACGTGAAGCAGAAGATTATTGATCAAGTGCCAATCCGAAGACTCGGTGAACCCTCAGAAATCGCCAGAACAGCTATCTTCATTTTAGAGAATGATTACATCACCGGCAGGGTCATTGAAGTTGATGGTGGACTAAGAATCTGATTTCCAGCAACAAAAAAAATTCTGCACTCTCAACCAAATTGAGAGTGTGGAAATGAAGCATTACAGCTAAGCAATTAATGATAGGAGCTGTTCGATGAATACTCAGACACAGGGGATCAATCAGGAAAAAATGCAGGAATTCTTTGGAAGTATGATTTCCAAGATGAACGAGCAAGGCACTGATACTGATCCATTTGGGGCACTGAAATCCCTGCAACAAGTTGCCGAAGCTTGGGTGAAGAATCCGCAAGAACTGAATCAGTCCATGCAGAATTGGAGTCAGAAGATCGGCGAAGTCAACATGAAAGTTTGGAACGAGTTCGTAAATAAATCCAAAGAATCTATGGAGAAAGGAGAGTTTGGCAAAATCCCTAAACTTGAGGAGTTGCCCCACTTCGGATGGATTCAGGAATACTACAAACTCTACGCTGAATTTCTCCAAGAAAGCATTCAGAAGACACCAAATGTCTCAGATCGGACGAAAGACAAGGCCAGATTCTGGACAGAACAAATGGTAAGTGCAATATCACCAAACAATTACTTCTGGACCAACCCAGGGGCCATTCGTGAATTCATCGATACCGAGGGGAAAAGTCTCGTCAAAGGATTTGAAAATTGGGTGAAAGACTTCCAAGACCAAATGCCACAAATGGTCGATAAGTCTCCTTTTGAAGTCGGCAAGAACTTGGCGAACACACCGGGTAAGGTCGTTTATAGAAATGACCTAATGGAATTGATCCAGTATGAAGCTAATACTGATCAAGTACACCAGACTCCAGTACTGATCACCCCACCCTGGATCAACAAATTCTATATTTTAGATCTAAATGAAAAAAAGAGCTTTGTCCGGAATCTAGTGAACAATGGCTTCACAGTTTTCATGATTAGTTGGAAGAACCCAACGACGGAACTACGTAACACGAGTCTTGATGACTACATGTTAATGGGCCCAGTGGAGGGAATGAGAGTTGTCCAGGAAATCACTGGTGCAGAAAATAT
>CAJXNF010000505.1 GCA_913056375.1 uncultured Pseudomonadota bacterium
GCGTTAAATTTGGTTGATCGCTTTTCAGCAAACTCCCGCTTGGAAAACTTTGATAACTCCAGTCTCATAGTCATTTGGCGAGTTACAGATGACAGAGAGACTAGTGTCACTGAATACTGCACCTGGGATAATGGGAGCAATCCTACGATTTGTGATTATCTTAGTAGATGAAGTATATCAAGAATACTGCACCTGTGATAACAGGAATAAATCTGCCAATTTGTGAATTTCTCAGCGAATGATTCCAATAATGGATCCATGGAATTTGTTTGAATTTCTGTCACTTGCTGAATGACCCACCTTCATGGTCCCTCAAGTTTTAAGATCACTCGACAGAGTGATCTTGTGTTTGCTAACTTGGACACTTGCATCTCTCCTATACTCCTGTGGTGAACTTCCAAAAGAAATAGAAAATAGTTGGGTGAGACTTCACCTGAATCTTCAATCCAGTGCCCCTTCAAAATTAAACCGAAGCGGAACTGAAACCAGAGGTTCGGAATTGGCAGTTGTTGTGCGGACCACAACAGAATTTTCTGAACACGGCCCTGACCTGAGTGATGTTCTAGATTGGAATAGGGTTAAGACTCTTGACAACACGGTTTCGCTGCTCCTCCCAACCAATGAAAAACTCTACCTATTCATCTACCGTTTCCAGGAAAATCACACGTCCTATGAACTGGAGCAGTGGCTACTTGGGCAATTACCACTCCTAAATCCAATTGATTTCGGTAAAAGTGAGGTTTTCTCTGTTTCTAATACGGAAAGCACCTTAATCATCAATGGTGAGAGATCCTCGACACTCACTATTCAATTCGCTCGGCAATAAACCAGTATGCTAGCCCAAAACTACGTGATGGGAGCAAATGTCTGGGCAGATCGGATTGAGCCAGATGGAAGCGTAAACCAGCAGTTGGACGAAGATGAAAATTTTACTATTTCTGGTCCAGTCGGCGAATACGATTTAGCTCCAGACTATCTGGACTATGTCCTTACTACAGAAGGGGGGTTCAGACTCGGAGCTTCAGGCGTTTATATTCCAGCTGCCCCCATGTTGGCCACACTACCTGAGGATAGACGAATAGAAGTACATATCACTCCACTGACTACTCTGGTTACAGCAGACACTGCTCTAGAAAACATCTTTGCGCAGAGTGGAGACTGGCGTGCAGACATTGCTTCTCCAGAAGGAATTCCAGGAGCACTTTTGAAACTTGCTAAGGTGACAGAGGCCTATTGGATGTTGTTGGCGGGTGGCTCAAAGCCAATCATACAGAGCACTAAACAACAATTCAGTGCATTGTCAATCCTTGCAAATAAATTAGCTCAAGGTGGGGAAACAGCTATCTCGGAAGATCTCCCTTCACTGGTCGGTCAAGCTGTGGATGAAACTCTCGATAATCCAGAAATCTCTAGAATTTTAACTGAGGACAGCAAGCTCGCGCTCAATTTACAGCTAACTGGTTTAACAGCCAGTCTTGTGGAATTACTTCCAAATAATGATCAGGTTGTTGAAGAAGCCCTGCTTTCTGAATTTGACGACTTGAACCAACAAGCCTTTGAGGCGATCCAATCTGTTGTGTGTGCTGGCTCAAATGAGGTCTCAATTCAGTTTGACCCGATTATTCTGTCCATCTCACTCGCACGAACCAGTGAGAATACGGTTGCTGTACGGGGTACGGTCTCTGATGATGATATTGCCTCGTTGAGTACATACTGGGCCATCAATCCCCCACAAGAATTGCAAGGATCGATTGAGCCAGTTTTGATCAATGCAACGGTTAATCAAAGTGGCTACGTGGAAACCATCCTCAATGTTGACAACTGGGATTACTTTGGCAGCGTTAGCCTACAGCTTACTGAGTGCAATCCAATTAATGTCATCTCTGAGAGTTGTAATTGGGTCCCGAATTCTGCTCAAGTCAACTGTAATTTTATGGAATAGGCTTTTGAGGATTTTGTTCTTGTAAATCAGTAAGTCGCTGCGTTTAGTACGTTTTACCGTTTTCAGTCCTCCTTCAGTTTGCATTAATGAAAGTGGATAGCCCAATGCATTTAGGTAGTGTATGCAATGCTGGCGTACCCATTCTTCTGGTGTGAATACCAACCATTTCTTTCTGCAGGCATCCCATATTTTGAGCTGATGCTCCTGTTCAACACATCGAACGAGTGCTGAAATACCTTCGGGGAAATTGAGCTCAGGCGACATTCTTAGTGTATAATCTTATTGTAGAGTTCTGGATATTTCCCAGCAACTTCAGCATAAGCGGTTTGAATATGATTGAAGGTTGCGCTTTTCTCACCCGCAGGAATAACTTCCAAAATGCCTGCTTGTTTTTTAGCATAATCAAGGTAGCCTAAACTGATATTTTTTTCAGAGTTCACGGCGATGTGGTAGAAGCCGGTTTTCCATTTTTCAACGCGCTTACGGGTTCCTTCCGCTGGAACCATCAAAGTGAGATCACTTCTAGTTTTCATCAATTGGCTCGCATGGTCCACGAGGTT
>CAJXNF010000506.1 GCA_913056375.1 uncultured Pseudomonadota bacterium
GAATTCGGACTGTGTAAGAGAGCTTACCGCTTTTCTTCTGGCGAGTGAATATTTGCATGGTGTCTCAGAACAAAAGGGGTTTGTTAGAGACGGAACGCGCTGAATCGGGAAGTTGTCAGACTCGTTATTGGCACAATTTGGCACAAAAGCTTGCTGAAGGCGGTACCGCTTGTCCCGTAAGTATCTGATTTTGTTGGTGGGCTGACAGGGACTCGAACCCTGGACCACCTGATTAAAAGTCAGATGCTCTACCAACTGAGCTATCAGCCCGCTCAAACAAAACGAGTATGTTAGTGTAGAGTGATCTTTCTTGTCAAGGGGTTACATCACCAACATTTCATCGACCGCTGGCGGCACATAGACCAACTCTTCTACGCTGATGGCTTTGTGACCCTTATAAGAACCATGGTACCCTGAGAATTTTTGCACACCGTTGACAAGTAGACCGATGGGGTGCTGGACTTCGTGCTCAAGCGTGATCAAGTCACCCACCTCCAAGTTGAGGAAGTTGCGAACCGACATCTGGGTTTCCCCCAATTGGGCAACTAGCTCAACATGGGTCTGGTTCAGGTTTTTCTTGAACCGATTGCTCCAGGTGTTGTCTTTTTCGTCTTGTTCGCTCTGGAATCCAGCGTTCAAACGGGTCCGAATGGGTTCAATCATGGAGTACGGCACGCAGAGCGTAATGGCCATTGGAGCCCGCCCGATTTCCACGTCGAAGGTGACGACGATGACGATTTCGCTGTGAGGAACAATTGCCACGAACTGAGGGTTGGTCTCCGCTCGGGTGTAGTTGATCTGTACCGGGAATACTGGACGCCATGAGCTCTGTAGATCTTCCAAAGCACTCACCGTGACCCTCTTGATCATTCTTGCTTCGATCTCCGTGAAATCTCTGCCCTCCGACTTGATCTCCAGTTCTCCATTTCCACCAAAGAACAAATCAATCAGGGTGAAGACTAGACGAGTCTCGAGCACCAGGATCGCGTTGCCCCGTAACGGTGTCATCCGGAAGAGGTTCATGGATGAAGGCACCGGAAGGGTCTTCAGGAACTCACCGAACTTGATCAGTTCCGTTGAGCGCACGCTGATGTCGACGACCTTGCGTAGCGCATTGGAGAGCGTCAGTCGGAATAGTCGGACAAAGCGGTCATGAATGATTTCCAGGGTCGGCATGCGACCACGGATGATCCGATCCTGAGCAGTCAGGTCAAAGGGGACGACTTCCTCCGGGTCGTACTCATCCTCTTCATCATCCATGTCCATATCATCACCGGACACCCCGCGCAGCAGTGCATCTACCTCATCTTGGTTAAGAACGGCTCCCATGGCTTACTTTTATTTGACGTTGAGGGATCTGGGTTCTAAGGTTGCTGAGCAACGATGCAAATAGCGTTCACACCCTGAGATTTCTTCATGAGTCATCCATCAAAAAACAGTCCCCAATCCCCACAATTACTGGCCTTGCGCAGTTATCTTCAATTCAAGAAACAAAGAGACTGGCAGTCGATTCGGCAGGCAGAATTCAGTCCAAGTGAAGATAATCGACACCAAACACACTTGTTGCAGGGAGTGTTGCGCCATCATCGCTGGCTCCAGGCTGAGGTTCAGGATCGATGTCGGCTTCCATGGTCCAAGCTACAGGATGTGTTGCAAGGGATCCTGCTGATTGGAGCCTACGAGCTGATTTTTCTGCGCAGTTCGAAACAGCACCATGCAATCCATCAAGCGGTTGAGTTGGTGCGAATGCATCGTTTGGAAGCCAGAACCGGTCTGGTCAACGCCATCCTTCGTCAATTGCAGCGGGATTTACAATCAGGGTTATTGCAGCCAGCACAGAGATCTCTCGCCACCCGGACCTCCCATCCGGATTGGATGGTGGAACGCTGGATCAAAAGTTATGGTGTGGAAGCCACAGAACAAATCTGTGAAGCAAACAACCTTTTGCCCAATCTAACACTGGCTCCGAGTCGAGTTAAGCATGTTGCTTCGATTCGTCAACAGCTTGAGGCCATCGAAATTGATTGGGAAGCGCACCCTGTCTTCCCAGAATTGACCGTACTAAAGAAGAGCCAGGGAGTTTGGAACACCGCGATGGCCAAGGAGGGCATGATCTACGCCCAAGATGCCTCTTCTTATGCCTTCTGCCAGTCCATCAGACCCTTTCTGGAAGGAAAAATTCTGGATGTTTGCACTGCTCCAGGTGGAAAAGGGTTTCAGTTGTCTCAGGACTATCCAGATCAATTTCTGCTAAATGATGTCTCAGCTTCTCGCTTGAAGAAAGTCCGCCAAAATATGCAGAGACTCAATCTGTCCAAGCCCACGATGCAGTCCGATGGAACACAGCTACCGCTCCCCAGTGGATCAATGGATGGTATCCTGCTGGATGTCCCTTGTTCTTCGACGGGAACCATCCGGAAGAGTCCGGACATCAAGTGGGTGGAAAATCTGAAGAGTTTGTTGCGGCAGACTGAACTCCAAGAGAAACTTCTCAAAGAAG
>CAJXNF010000507.1 GCA_913056375.1 uncultured Pseudomonadota bacterium
CGGATGCGGTTTATACCTTTTCGCTTCAAAAGACTGGTCAACTTGCCATCTACGAACTTCGCAAGGAACTCTACAAGCACATTCTTTCTCTTCCAAGAATCTTCTTTGACCAAAGACCCGTTGGAGTAATTCTTACCAGAATCACCACAGACCTGGAGGCACTAGGGGAATCCTTAGCTGCTGGGGTTTTATCGGTTTTTACGGATTTACTCAAAACAGTCGCCCTCCTGGGAGTTCTGCTTTATTTCAGTTGGCAGTTAACATTGATCGTTTTGTTCATCCTGCCTGTCATTTATTTCATCAGCAATTATTTGCGAGCAAAACTCCGTCTCTATTACAACTTGACGCGAGAAGCCCTGGCTCTCGCAACAGGTTTTCTACAGGAGTGTTTAAACGGGGTAAAAACAGTCCAGCTTTATGCAGCTGAAAACAAAGTACAGAAGCAGTATGAGGAAAAAACACAGCATTTCCTTCACGCACAATCACGCTCTAATTTCTACGATGCTACCCTGTTTTCTGTCATTGAGGGAATTACCTCTATCGCCATGGCACTGATGATTTGGTATGGCGCCCATGAAATCCTGGATGGAACTGTCACAGTGGGTACCCTGATAGGATTTATAAATACATTGAACCGAATCTTTGTACCTATCAGAGAGTTTACGCAACAATTGACTGTTTTTCAGAGAGCAATGTCATCGTTGGAAAATATCGAGAAATTGTTTAGAGAAAAAACAGATGTGGCTCTCTCAGAAACTCAATTACAAAATGAAATCACCAAAAAATTAGAAGTATTTGAGAATCTGACATTTGAGAATGTTCGTTTTCGTTATTCTGCCAACTCCCCCTATGTTCTCAAAGGGATCACTTTTGAAGTAAACAAAGGGGATAGAGTTGCGATTGTTGGTACAACAGGATCGGGCAAATCAACTATTCTTCGAATCTTGACCAGAACCTACACTAATTATGAAGGTTCAATTAGAATCAATGGAGTCGAATTATCTTCAATCCCTAGAGGAACACTTCAACGCCTGATTGCTCTATTACAACAAGAAACTTACTTGTTTGAAGAGAGTGTTGGATTCAACATTTCATTGGGAAGGGAGATTGTAGGATCGAATGAGGTTGATGAAGCTGCGCGATATGTCTATGCCAACGAATTCATTGAAAAATTACCTGGGAAATTAGATTTTCAACTTCTCGAAAATGGAAAAAACCTCTCTGAGGGTCAAGCGAGACTGATTGTATTTGCAAGAGCTATTGCAGGTAAATCTGATCTCTTTGTCCTAGATGAGGCGACAAGCTCAGTGGATTCAATTACGGAAAATTTGATTCAGAAAGCGATCGAGAGGATTTTCAAAGACAAGACGGTTATCGCCATAGCTCATCGGTTGAGCACAATCCGCCACTCTACGACCATTCTTGTGATTTCAAATGGCCTCATCGCAGAGAGGGGAAATCATGCTGAACTGGTTTCAGCCAATGGAATTTATGCCCAATTGTTAAAAACTCTTGAACAACAACAGTCTTCAACTCTTCCAAAAACTGGGCATGCACAGTAACAGAACAATGAATAATTCCAATCTTCCTACCAACATAATAAACATAAGTAGAACCTTGGCTACATCAGGTAAGGTGGCTGCCAGCGCCGGATTGTGAGATAATCCAAAGCCAGTTCCTAAATTCCATAGACAAACCAATACCATTTGCCAAGAACTGAAAATATCTAAATCAGAAAGAATCGTCAGGAGGAATCCGCCTAGCAAACTCACCAGTAGATGCACTCCAAACAAACCAAGAATTGCCTGAAAGACATCTTCACCAACAGTTTTACCATTGATCCTGATAGGTATAATCGCCATTGGTTGTAAGACTCTCCGACTCAATGAATAGAGATACTTCCACATTACCACCAACTGCTGCATCCGCATCCCACTCGAACTCGAACCAGTACAAGCCCCGATAAACAGCGCTAAAAAGAGAATGGCTTGAGCTCCCACTGGCCAATTTAAGTAAGACTCGAATTCAATTCCAGTGTTTGTGACCATTGAGATTGTTTGGAAGAGGCCATCGCGTAAAGATTCTTCAAAATTCAAGAAGTTGTTTTCAAAATTCAGAAACATTGCGCATGTAACTGACAGAAGGGACACAGCCAATAGGTACCAGAGCCATTCAGACTCATTGTGAATGTTTTGCCAGTTTTGACTGTGCAGTCGAACTACAAAAAGAATGTTCGTTCCTGCTGTGATCATGAATAAGATGGCGCCCCACTCTAGGAATGGCGTTCCAAAAGCTGCCCATCCATCATTGTAATTACTGAATCCAGCCGAAGCCCATATCCCAAATGAATGACAAATCGCATCATGAAGGTCCAAACCACCTAAAACCATCCAGATAGAACTCAGGATATGCAGGGAAATGTAAACGAATAAGATTTTGAAAATGATTTGAGGAATTCCCCAAATTTTCTTGCCAAACTGAGTTCCTGGAGATT
>CAJXNF010000508.1 GCA_913056375.1 uncultured Pseudomonadota bacterium
TAAGCGTAGTCTCCAAAGTTCTTCAAAAAATGGTAGGCCATCTTCTTCCAGTTCTGCGTAGTTTTCTTGAAGAGGTTCCCCCAAGTTATTGGATGGGCCAAATCCAGCAGTTTCATGGACCTTGGCGTACCAGTATGGTGACCAAGAACCATCAAAGGGTTTAGGTCCTTTCTCCCATTGAAACATCGCTTCGATGTGTGGGAGTTTAAGTGCTGCACAGATTTTGGAGAATGCCAGATTGGGGTTGGCGAGCATTTCGTCACTGTCGACAATAATTTTGGTTCCTGGAAAGTCACCGAGTAACTTCCATTGTTCAACCTGTTCCACGATACCAATATCAGCCAACTGTGCTTGGGGCCAGACCTTGGCAAAAGATCGAATGACCTTGCGTGGATGACGAACCCAAAAAATATGGATGGCATCCTTCGCCCACTCCCAGGGCATCTGTACCATGTGGTGTGCCATGTTCTTCAGATACAGTTCTTTGGAGCCTTGTTGACAAAATTGCTCAATTTTCGCGATGCAATCTGTCGGAGTGTTGGGAAGTTGCGCTAGAATTTCGGCTCGGCCAGGGTGGTCCAGTCCAGTCCGTTGGAGATATGGTCCGTAGAAGGGTTCATCGATCACCACACACCCCGGTCGCTGGGCAAAGCTGTACATCAGCGCTGTGCTGATATTACGTGGACCGGAGACAGCGTGGATCAAACGGGTCTGTGTCATCTGATGGGAGTCAGTAATTGGTCAGACTTCACTTCCCCCAATTCAAGGCCACTGGATTCAGTGGTCTCAAGATCTCCAACAAGCCAGCTTTTGTTTGTGAATGCAATGCTGGGATCGGATGTCGGCAGAAAGCAGATTGAATGACTCCACCTTCCTCCATCACTACCTTAGTCGCCCGGAACCCGCACTGACGATTCTCGAAGTTGATGGCAGGGAGCACTCTGGCGTAGGCGGAGGCAGCCTGATCCGCTTTCCCAGCAAGGAAGTGCTCAATCACGGGCTTGATCTGATCCGGAATCATGGCGGAGGTCATTGAGCCGGTAGCACCAGCTTGGAGATCAGCCATCAGGGTAATGGCCTCTTCTCCGTCAAAGGGACCTTCAATCGCATCTCCCCCTTGTTCAATCAGTGCGCGCAATTTGTTGGCGGCCTGGGGACACTCAATCTTGAAGAGCTTGACCATCTCAATCTCTCGAGCCATCCGAAGGAGGAGAGGAACCGAAAGTTCAACCCCAGACAGTGGAGCGTCCTGAATCATGATTGGGATTCCCACTTCACCGACTTGAGCAAACTGCTCAAAGGTTTGATCGGGGGTTCCCTTGAGGAGGGCTCCATGATAGGGAGGCATCATCATCACCATCGCTGCACCCAATTCCTTACTGAATCGCGCCCGCTGCAGCACAATGTGGGTGGCATAATGGCTAATGGTAACAATGACGGGAACTCTCCCTGCGACATGTTCCAGGCTGAGTCGGCTCAAGGCTTCTCGTTCTGCATCTGTGATCAGAAACTGTTCCGAGAAGTTTGCCAGGATACAGATGCCATCGACACCTTGATCAATCATACAATCCAGCACACGCTTCATTCCTTCGTAATCTACTTCTCCATTGGGATGAAAAGGAGTGGGGGCGACAGGCCAGATACCAGAATACTTGCTCATTTATGAACCTCAGTAGAATAGTGTTGAAGGGAAACCGTGAGTTTTGAAATGACTTATAATGGAAAAGAAACCAGGAGGCTAGTCTTTCATTGCTGGAAGAACTTCCTGCAGTCACCAGTTAACAGAATCAATCTCTAGAGGAGAATGGCGCAACTCAAAGTGGTTTATCAAGGGAAAGGAGCCAACCTTGTTGGCAAGGCTTGGCGTTATGGAGCAATGGGAGGAACCTGGGAAGAAGGACCTGCGGAGGGCCAGGTGATCGTCTCACTCCAGGTACAAGATCGTAATTACCAACCGTTGATGTCTTCTCTACGCGATGATCCAAATGTGGTTGAGATTCTGGATAGTCCACCAAAGTCTGCAGAGTCTTCATGAGCTAGTACAATAGCTTCTTCAAGGCATCAATTAGGCACTGACCATCCGCTGGAGTGTTGTAGCCCTGGATCGAGATTCGGGCAATACAATGCTCCTTCCAGCGGAAGACAGGGATCTCGATTCGAAATTCATCGTAGAGCCGGTTCTTGATGTTCATCACATCACATTCTGGCAAAGGCAGAGAAACCATCTGCATGCCAGCCCTTAGTTCGGGCTCTACTAGGGGATTCAAGCCAGTGATGCCAGACCACTCCTCAGCAATTTGCCAAACCAATTGGTGACAGGCTTGTTTGACCTCGGCCCAGTGGTGCTTTTCCAAGAAATCGATTGCTGCTGGAATTGCCAACAGGGGAGCCAAGTCCCGAGTTCCTTGGAATTCAAGTGAATCAATGAAACGGGAATTTCCCAGAGCACCCTCTCCTTCGGCATCTGGGTTCCAACCGTGGCTAACGACCAAT
>CAJXNF010000509.1 GCA_913056375.1 uncultured Pseudomonadota bacterium
CCAAACCCGCTCCAATCCCTCTTCCTCCAACAGCATCGTTAGCGCCTCGCGAAGACCAAACAGATGATGAGTCGGTGCGGTACCAAAGAAATATTCATAGAAGACATCCGGCTTGACGCGTGGACGCACGTCCCAGTAGGGCGTCACAAGGTCAGCCCGTTCCCGAGCTGCCATTCCTCGCTCATTCAGATAGAGAAAGGCCAACCCGGGTGGAGTCATCAAGCCCTTTTGGCTTCCTGCCATCATCACGTCGACACCCCAGGCATCCATCTCGAAGACATCACAGGCAAGGCTAGCCATGCAGTCCACCATCAGCAGCGCAGGATGACCGGTGGACTTGACCAGGGCTCCAAGGGCTGCGATGTCATTCCGCACGGAGCTCGCCGTGTCAGTTTGGGCTACGAGAATGGCCCGATAGCGATGTTGCGAGTCTGCTTTCAGCTTGGCTTCCACCTGATCTAAATCGACCGGTGATGCCTTGCCGAAGTCTATCAGATCCACCTCCACTCCCAGCTTCTGCGCCATGTCCGCCCAGAGTGCCACGAAGCGACCGGTATTCAGCGCCAGGATTCGATCTCCTCGAGAGAGGGCATTGGTCAGGGCCGCCTCCCAAACCCCATGTCCGTTAGCAATATAGAAAGCGACCTCCCCAGTAGTCCGGGCCACTCGTCGCAGATCGGGCAACATGCCTTCCACGGTCTCATAGAGCGCGCCTTCATAGATATTTGGGGCAGCCTGGTGCATCGCCTGCAGCACACGATCCGGCATCACCGAAGGACCAGGAATGGATAAGTAGTGGCGTCCATGACCGAGAGACATGTTTTTCTCCTTTTCACTCAATAAATTCTTCAAACCTCACTCCTTATCTACTAGAGCTTTGAAGTTTTCATAATAATTGGATCAGAAAACTTCTCACAAGGTGAGCGTTAGTTTTCATTTTTGCAATCAGCTTGACCGATTGTCACAATGTATTCAATCAGGAATTCAAGAATTGCTTGGCTGGAGATGAATTTCGTTGGTAGGCGGCAGGCGCAACAGACTGGCCATCAGCAGCATGGCTCCCAGCATCAGGCCGGTCATCACATAGAGAAAAGGATCTGCCCCCTGCGCATAAAGTAACCCTCCGAGACTCGGCCCAAGCGCCGCAATCACCGCTCGGGGCGCAATCATCATTCCCTTGGCACGACCGTAAACCGCAGCCCGAAAGTAAAGATTCGTCACAAAACCATAAGTCACTGTCAATACACCTTGTCCCATCCCGAACAGAATCATCGCCAAGACTGCCACCTCGACCGCATCACTGTGAATCATCGTTAGCGCCAGGGGCATCAGCAAGGTCGCCACGATCCCGGAGAGGCGCGCGTCAAAACGATGACCAAACTTCATCTCAATCAGCCGCCCAACCACCTGAAAGGGACCATACAAACTCGCTAACACAACGGCTAACGCAGGATCAGCAAATTTTTCAGAGAAGAGATTAATCGAGACCATGCTGGTGGCTGTGACGGTCAGGAAGCCGAGAGTGCTGATCAAACCCATCGTCAGCAGAACCTGTTTCTCACTATGGGTCAGCAGCGACCAACGGAAGGGCTCCAGAGTGCGTGAGCTTCGGGGAGCTTCTTGTTGATAACGCTGACTCAGCACACGAAAACGCCAAGCCCCAACCAGCATCAAGCTCGCCAGGCAAAGACAGGTCGTCTGTAAACCCAAAATCTCCAACATCGGCGCAACACTCATCCAGGTGATCGTCGAGGCGATTCCTCCGTAGAAAGTGATGATTGAAATGTTGCGTCTGGCTTTCGGTTCGTCGAGCTGCACAGCGGAACCAAAAGCGACCTCATAAGTGCACATCGCATACGAGACGCCCATCAAGACGAAGCAGGCACAAATCCAGGCAAACGAGGGATAGAGACTGAGCAAGCCGATGCCAAATGCGCCAATCAGGAAGCCTCCCTGCATGATGCGCAGGCCCCCGAAATGATCAATCCACCGACCGATCACCTGGGCCAAAAGCCCCTGGATCACCAAGGCACCACTGACAGCAGCCAGGATCGTGGTTTCACTGACTCCCGCATTGTGGGCTAGCGGAGTTTTGAGCTGGGCAAATGCGTAAAACAACAGCCCAAAGCTGACAATCTGGCTAATGCCCAGGGAGTGGACAGGGACGTTGAGATGCTTCATCTGTGGAGGGAACTAAGCACAGTGAGAAGTGTTTTCATTTGAAAAACGGAGCTTTTGCAAGACGTGTCGGATTGGTTTCGAGTCTTTGAAAACTGCCCCCGATTGGGTAAGGAGCAATGGATGACCTAACCGGGCTGAAAGCAAGTACCCAGTTAGAGACTCTTGTGGAGAAATGTCAATTTCCTCAAAGGCAAGGCTTTGTTGAGTGGAGAAAAGAAAGCTCAGATCCTCTGGAGACCGTTTCTCTATATTTGTTACGTATTTTTAAGGTAACGCTTGTTTTTGGTTAAAATTGCCATACTTTCACACAA
>CAJXNF010000510.1 GCA_913056375.1 uncultured Pseudomonadota bacterium
CATTCGCGAACTGTTGAACAGAATATCCACTTGGACAAATTCAGCCATCGCTGGTTGAGAGACTAGCACATTGCGTATCAGTGATTCGTTCGGTGGCGTCAATTCAGCCCCCAAGCCATCGGCCATCTTGGTCCCTACCAAGCGAACTGAGAGGGCTCCTGGCTCAAAATTAACGATTGGCTCATCTGGATAGGCCCCGTCAAACTGGCGGCTGATTTGCTCTGCTTGAGACAGGGAAGCCAGCTTAATTTCCTGCAAGGTGTATGGAGCTGCTTGTAGTCTGGGAAGGATAGTCAGAACGGAAAGAAGTGTTCCGAATAAGACGGACCAGATTCGAAAACGATTCGAAATTCTATTATCAGAGTGCGGCAAAACGATCATCCGCGCTTATAATGTCAGTAATACGGACAGCAAATTTGTCATTTATTACGACAATTTCCCCACGAGCAACAAGTTTTTCGTTCACTCGGATGTCAAGTGGTTCTCCGATAGCACTTTGCAGTTCTACAATTGAGCCTTGGTCCAACTCCAGGAGATCTTCGATTCGAATTTGGGATCGACCGACCTCAACCTGAATGTTTAATTGCACATCCAAGAGAAAGTCGATGTCTAACTCCGAGGCTACATGTCCTGGACCTGCTGGAGCAGGACTGTCAGAGTCGGAAGGTGCCTCTATGTTTTGCGCTTCCGCTAAAATTGCGTCGCGATCAGCTTCCAACTCACCCTCGACGTCTGCCCAATCTAAATCATCTAGGTTTTCAAAATCACTCGCCATGAATCCTTTTTTAAGATGCTCCCTCGGTGCATCCTTAATCTACATTATTTGATAATTTATTGTTTGTAGAACTCTGTGAACAAAATTCTTTTCACAGGGTCTAAATCTTCCCAAGGTGGTTCATTTGGAAAAAGAGAATTGAGTCTAATCATCAGATCATTTTTTAGTATCTGTCGATACCTTAAGTCTTCTAATTGCTCAACTGAGACACTTTGCAAGTGACGAATGATCATGTCTTTCACCAGCGGTGTGCGAGCAGTCATCCAATCCATTGCCCCGGAATTTGTAAATGCAAGGGACATCGTCGTTTTAAGATAGTATTTGCCATCCGGCATGTTAACGACAAATGTGCCAAGACTCATATAAGCCGGATCTTCAAGAGGGGGAGGCCCCTCTCTCAAAACCTTCTGGGGTGCTTCCGTCTCATCTTCACTTTGGCAACCGCTTGGAAATAAGGCGATGGTTGCCAGCAAGAAGACAGGTAGCAAGGAAAGTCGAAGAAATCTCATTAGCGCTCAGAGTCTTCATGGATCACTGAATGACAAACTCCTCAAAGAGCACCTTACGGATCGGTTCAGGATCCTCCCACTCAGGTTTGGTTGGGAAAAGGCCACTAATCACATTGATCAAACGCAATTTCAGGGATTCTCTGGCCTCAGATTGAGCTACATCCTCAGCTGACAAAGTCTGCAGTTCAGAGAGAACTACATCCTTCACTTCAACCATTCTCGTCTGGAGATAGGCCATCGCGGCAGGATCACTCATCATCAGTTGAATCGTGGCCTTCAAGTAGCGTCTTCCGTCTTTCAAGTTCACAACATAACTTTCTAAAGGAAGAAAGAGCGGAATTTCAAGTGGCTCGACAGTCTCCGTTACCGGCAGCTCTTCTTCAGGAATTTCACCTTCTTCCTCTTCCCCACCAGAAAGCAGGAAAAAGGCTACAGCACCAATCACAATCAGCAGTACGACTGCAACGATGATCAGAATTAATTTTTTCTTACCGCCGCCTTCTTCAGCCATGTCCTAGCTCCTGCAGAGTGATGAGTGCGCAATTGCAGAGAAATCTGCGAAAAAATGGGATTTTTTCCGCAAATGCAAGGTGCATGCAGTCTGCCAGTAAACGGAATATACATCGCGGTGGTTCATAAACTTCATTAGAAAAGATTAAGGGACTTAGTTTGCAGCCACAATCCAGAACTTAGGTGCCCCCTGATAATACAAGGATGGGTACTTTTCTTTGGCGACCTGTAGCATGGCGAGAAACTTTGGGACATAATTTTGTGGTTCTTCACGAAGTTTGAGATCCCAATAATTATCTGTACCTTGCTGCTTCATAGCCTTGGCGAGGTAGTTTGGTCCGCCATTATAGGCGGCAAGGGCCAGAGCCCAGTCGTAATCGAAACGCTTACCAAGACGATCAAAATATTCAGCAGCTGCGAGGGTGGATTTTTTCCAATCATAACGGTCATCAACCAAGACACCTTCATCTAAATTAAATTCCTTGGCAGTAATATCATTGAATTGCCACATTCCTAATGCACCAGTTCTTGATTTGGCTTTCGCATCAAAACATGATTCGACCATGGGGAGATGGGCTAATTCTGGAGGTAATCGGCGGTCATAAAAAACTCGATGAATGTATTTCAAGTACCCATTTTGTTTTGACCGCTGCAGGCAGGTTTCTACTGTTTTGGTTTTGCTATAGCGCTCGA
>CAJXNF010000511.1 GCA_913056375.1 uncultured Pseudomonadota bacterium
TGGCTTCGCACAAATTGTATGCAACTCATTATGGTGGAGCCCCGTCTTATAAAAAGTGGAATAATAGGGAGTCTGGAAAATCCAGCATTTTCGTGACAACTGAGAATTCTTCCTCTTCTACTTCTTCCACTTCTGCCGGAGATAGGTACGATCCTTATGCGTTATTTCTTCAAAATAACTATCATCTAATACAAGAAGAGGTGGCTCAGGGGGCTGGCACTTCTTTAGAAGTGGTTGCGCAATTCTATGGCTGTCAAAAGCCTTCATATAATGATGCAAGACTTACGTTGAATGCCAACTACGCTTTACTATTTGATGAGAAACAAAGCGAGAAAAATATACAGCAAACTATTGAGCAGGTGCTGCTTGAAAATGAACTTCTGCGAAATGAGTGTAAAAATTTACCAATGAACGCTACCTGAACTTAGGAAACTATGTCATCTGAATTTAAGATTTTCTGCTTTGCGATGATTCTTTGTTTGCCAGAAATACATCTTTCTCATGCCGGTCACGATGGAGGCCACTCGATGAAGAGCAGTCGGCCCACATTTACACGCAGTAGCGGGTCGGGCCCTTTCCAAATGACAAAAGGCAGCACTGCCTCCACATCTTCAAGTACCTCAAGAAATCGATATTCCGCTTTCCTTTGGGATCAATATGATGGCATTCAGGAACAAGTAGCCCAAGGGGATGGAGAATACCTTGAAGTAATCGCTAGGTTCAATGGCTGTCCAGCTGAGTTTTCAGGAGTGTTCAAAACTGAATTGAACCAGAACTATCAATTGCTCTTTGAAAAGCCGAATGATCCTGATCACCTTGAGCAAGGAATCACCAAAGTCTTACAAAAAGCCAGTCCTCTACAAGATGTCTGCAATCCTAAATTATTGTCTGAAGCGTAATTCTTGCTTGATGGATACTTGTTTTCGTAAAGGGGAAATTTCAACCGACTCAACAATTCAAGGCTGCCATGATTCGATTTTTACAGATTACCTTACTCATGTTGATTTCCATTTTACTGGGAACTCTAACAGCTTACGCCTGTCATGAAGGAGACTTTACTGCTCTCAGTAAAGGGCATTACAAGTGGGGTCAAAACGCTGGACTTCTGCAATATACTGAAAATATCACAATCTCTCGTTCAACAAGTACTTCCTGTGATATGACACTGCGTACTTATGGCAACAATACGATGCGATTCAGGAACAAGTAGCCCAAGGGTAAGGAGAACACCTAGAGGCAATTGCCAGATTTTCAGGCTGTACCGAACCAGTAACCAAAATTTTCAAAGGGGAATTAGCTCAAAACTATCAATTGTTATTTCAGCCACCCACTACCTGAAGTAAGAAGACATTCTGGAGGATAAAGAGTCCCAAAAAGCAAAGCAGACTTGCGACCAGCGGAGTTACCAACCAGCCTAGGGCCACTCTGCCTACGGTTCCCCAATTGACCTCACGCCCACCACGCAACAAGCCAACTCCAAGGATGGCCCCCAAGATTGCCTGAGAGCTTGAAATCGGCACCAAGGGCAGTGAGGGCAGCCCCATTGAATCCAACCAAGCTTTCAAACTGGCGGAAGCAAAAAGCAGTAGGACCAGGGAATGAGCACTGACACACACCCAGGCCGCCAAAGGCGACAGATTTGCCAGGCCAGACCCAACCAATTCAATGGTTCTTCTGGAGTAGGTCAACACTCCAGAGGCCATTGCGATTCCTCCAACCAGCAGCAATAGCTGCGTTGGTGAACTTTCAAAGCCCTGCCAGCTAAGAGCAGGGAAAGGCTGTGATGGCAGAAAGACCGCAACGACGTTTGCGATGTTGTTAGCGCCCAGACTATATGCACCCAGCGCCCCAGAACCAAGCAAGGCCAGCCGCGTATAGCCATCCAAACGAATCAACCCAATCCGGCTATTGCGTAAGATCAACTTTGCTGCCCACATCATCGCCATCGCCGTCGCTGCAGCCAGTAGAGGCCCAAGCACCCAGGTGGAGACAACCTGTAAAAACACAGTGATATCCGTTGCAACCCCAGCAAAGGCATTCCAACCCAGCAAAGAGCCGATCAAGGCCTGTGTGGTCGAAACCTGAATCCCGGTTCGCAGCATCAGGAAAACAGCAATCGCTGCAGCCAGGGCTACCATGAAAGCCCCACCAAGCACATTCACAGAGCCTAGTTCGACCAGTCCTCTGGAAACTCCCTCCCCACTCCAAACAGCCCCAAGGACCATAAAAATGCTGCAAACCAATACCGCAGTCGAAAAGCGGATCATTCGACTGCCAACGGCGGTCCCAAAGACATTGCCTGCGTCGTTGGCTTGAAACGGTAAGCTGGAAATTATTTATATTTTTTGCTAAATTTAGAAGTCCCCATTCTTCAACTTTTATTGTCTTTGTCTTCCAGTGTTCAGGCAGGATCGCACTAACAAATGGGATATTGAGGTCCTGTAGTCCCGATGTGCCGGAATACTGAGATCCCGTAATC
>CAJXNF010000512.1 GCA_913056375.1 uncultured Pseudomonadota bacterium
AAGATGAGAGATTGGGAACTGAGGGCATTGAAATCATTACCAACCCCAGAGAGAGCAGAGCTGGCCTGGGTAGACACATCCAGAATGAAACCACCCGGAACAGCTTTGTCCAGGCTCAGCGTAACTTGGACGGTACCGGCTCCTTCCTGAACACTGACATCAGTAATGGTGACGGCAGGATCTGCTTCTCGACCAGCTGGATCCCCACCGGCAACACTACTATCCTGAGCCTCTTCACTGTCAGCCCGGGGAAACTCAATATCATAGACGATAGTCCCTTCCTTACAGCCGGAGAGGACCAGCGTGAACAATAAACTGAGCAAGACCAGCAGCGACTTCATCAAAGGCTCCAGAACAGCAGGGCCAGGCTCAGGCAGCAGAGCAGGATAAAAGAGGAGAGTGACCGGGTGCGCATTTTGGTTTTTTTAGGCTGAAGTGGGACTCGGTTGTAGCGGCCGCTACGCCTTCCATGGCTTGGCTGGATTCTGGTGTATTGCTAACAAGCTTGAAATATATATGCCTATTTACTCATTCTGGACCTGAGTCACAAGGATTTTATTTAATATTATTTAATAATTTTGTCACATTAGATCGGATTTCCAGACAAAATGAATTCAAGATCTGACAAATCAAGTTTTACGGACAACTCTTTTTTTAGCGTGATGGAGAATTTTTTGGAGGAATCCCCTCATCCGGCTTTCAGCCACCTTCTCCCCGAAGGAGAAGGCAAAAAACCAACTGGGGGCTTCTCACCAAAAAGATCAAATTTACAAATAAAATCTATGACTCAAAACCCTCGCCCGTTTTGGGAGAGGGGGGACCACGTCAGTGGTGGGTGAGGGATCGATCTGAACGGAAAGTTGGCAGAAACAAATAAGCTTGGAGTAGAGTCTCTCATCCGATATCTCTTCTGCCATTTACAAATCAGGTATGATGATTGGCGTTAACTGATCGGTACCCATTGTTGAGCCATCATTATTACATTGTCCATATTCATTGTCTCCAATACAGGCAAGACTGCCATTGTCCAATAGCATGAAATTATTATATGGTCCCGCTCTGACTTCAACTACTCTTCCTTGATAGTCATCCATCAGAATGGCTCCATTTGTTTTCTCAGTACTGCTTCCCATGCTTGCTAAGAATGCAGCATTTCCAGCAACATTCGATGTGGAGTAGACTGTACCACATGTGTAGACATTACCATCATTTGTCAGAATCACAGAATGACCACTTCCAAAATCAATCTGTTTGACATTCGACACAACTGTAAGCTCTCTTGGCGTTGTAATATTATTTGTATTCGTACTACATTTTAACTTACTGTTAGTGTTAGAACCCCAAACGTAGACCTTGCCATTTGCTAGAACAGCAGCAGACATTCTCCCACTAGCAAATACATCAATAGCAGTGTCTGATGGCAAGCCTGCCTTGACGGGGGAGTTGCGACTAGTGGTTGTTCCATCACCAAGATCACCTAGACCATTAATTCCCCAGCACCACACCTGACCATTTGAGAGAAGCGAACAGGTATGGTAAGTACCTGTAGCAATCTTAGTAGCTGTTGAGATCCCACTGACTTGAACAGAACCAGAAGTTTCATTGCTGTTTGTGCCATCTCCTAGCTGTCCATAAACATTATAACCTCTAGTGCGAATCGTGCCATCACTCATCAGATAAGCAACAAAATTTTCTCCATGCTCTACTTGAACCGGATTCGTCACACCTGTCACAGGACTTGTTCTTGTGCTACCTCCATCATTATTGCCACGATGCTCATAACTTCCATCTGACTTAATCACACCAATCTTATTTGAAGAAAAGGTGATAGTTTCAGCATTGGTAATTCCAAAGATGTCAGTAGCACTAGGGCGGTCAATTCGATCATTGTTGAATTGATCTAAGTTGTTTCTTCCCTTGCATTTCAAACTTCCATCATTCTGAATTTTGCAAATACCTCCATTATTACCATCAAAAGTATTTGCCACAAAACTTGTTGGCTGAACATTACCCAAAACAGCACTTACAGGGCTGCTTCCATTTCGATTGTTTGCTCGAATTACAAAGTGATAGTAATCTCCACCAGTAAGTCCTGTCAGCAGATATGAGGTTTGATTGTCAGTCACATTGATTACATTGTCTGATGCAGTTGGCGCTGTGGGGGAGCCTTCAAAGACTCCACCACTTGTGCGCCAATAGATGGTTGCGTTGTCTGTTCCTCCGGGTAAATTCCAAGTAAGATAGATTGCTTGTGCCCTTGCATCTGCCGAAAGTGTTGGTGCTGTTTGAGGAACATAAGAACAGTTGTCAGACTTCATGCAGTCAACAGCAACATCATCAGCACTAAAGGTTCTGCCAAATATCTTTAGCTCATCAATGTAGCCCTTCCATGTTTTTGCAGTATTTGCATTGCGATTGATTCCAAGATTCAAGGCATAGAAACCAGCATTATGAGATCCAGCAGATTCTGAAGCATC
>CAJXNF010000513.1 GCA_913056375.1 uncultured Pseudomonadota bacterium
GTGCCATATACTTCGAGAAGAACGATCATTGAAGTTGTCTCCAGAGAAGCTTTTACCCTAGAAGATGGGAAACGATTGGTTGAACAGGTGAACAAGGGCGACCAGATCAATTCAAAAGCATACTTAGAAAGTGTTCGAAGCAAATTTCAGTTGGTATTAGGGCAAATCCCCAAGGGACAAAAACCAGAGGAATTAGTGAAAAAAATGAACAATATGTTCAAAGGAGAAGTCTCGTTTATCAAAAAATCAACCGAGCAAACAACAAAATATTTTCGGGTTCAAGTACCTGCCTTTGATGATCGTAAGAAGGCAGTGGCATTACAGAGGGAACTCCAGAAAGCTGACAAGCAGATGGCGAGCGCTTTTCTGGTTCCTAATCCAAATAAACCGTGAATGACAGACTCGGAAGGAGAACCATGTCCCGAATGAGCAACTTGGTGGGGGGAATGATGCACTGGCTCAAGTTTGAGGCACAACTCTCAGCAGATGAGGTTGATGAACCTGAATTGAATGAGAAGAAAACCCTGCTCTACTTAAAACCAGAAGCCTTGAGACATGTGGTTGTCATCAATGATCTGGAAAAATATCAAAGTTCTCCAGAATTTGTAGAAGGTGGTCGTCTGATTGAAGTCAGCAAACAATACAATTACACACTTCGTCAAGTTGCTGATCTGGTTGAAGAGCCGATGCAAGCAGACAGAAGACCTCACTTGAAAACATTGACTGGATCGATTAAAGGTCGTCCAGACCTACGGCTTGCCCAACCCGGAGAGAATGGGATTGCTCTCGCTGAATCTTCTTAAAGAATCCCGTTGGGGGAGGGAAGCCTTCCCCTTTCCTCCCCGCTTGTACTGCTACCAAAGACCCACTAGACTAATCCCATCTAAACTTCTCTGTTCAAACACAACTTTGAAATCAGGATCGCATGCAATTGCGAATTCTTTTGCTGACTGTACTTTTTTGGCCAATGCTCTCCCAAGCTCAGATTGCCAGCCACTGGAAGCATCAACTTTGGACCAAATGGCTCCCAGCACTAGAAATGGGTACGGCTGAGGAACGCTGGCAAGCAAGGTTGGCTTTTTTGACTTGGCCTGAAGCGTCATTGCCGGTTTTGCGTCAAGGCATGATGAGCTCAGAGAGCCCAGATAATTGGCGATTTGCCCAAGTTCTCGCCCAGATCGGTGATGAGAGTGACATTCAAAGAATGCTGGATGCTTGGCAAAGCTTGAGTAGTACCAGGCAAGATGTTTGGGTGGGAAGCTTGGAGAGGTTGTATATGCGCTTTCGTGAGGAAAGCCAGCAGAAATTATTATTAACGCGCTTCCAGTTTGAATCGGAGGAAGCTATCGAACCTCGAAGTGGAAGAGCTGATGGAGAGATCATCTATAAGCTCTCAAACTCAACAGCTTCCCCACGACTGGTTCAGGTTCGGATAAATATCTGGAGAGGAATGGCAGATCCAGACTGGCCAGAGCAATTGCACTGGCTGGAGGCCGGTAACTCTGTGGAGGTCTCTTTACCTGTCACGTTGCTGTTCGAGCCGAGAGTGCCCACAGTGAGATTGGATCTGGACGTGATGGAAATTGGTGTGAGGGAGACCTTACTGCATGAACGCTACGAGATTCCAGTTTCGGGAAGACCGGCCCCACCCAAATCTAGGCAGCGACCATTGAATCTTCGCAAAACAGATGCAAACGAAGCTCCCAAAAGACAATCAGAGGAAGCTGAATCAGGTTGACGAGTTCAAGGGTGTGTCTGCCAATGAAGAGTGCCGAATGACCTCTGCATCGACTGTGTAAACCACATCCTCACAGATTTTCTTGGCGTGATCTGCTATCGATTCCATATAGTCAGAAATAGTTAACTCTGTGATCAAAGCACGAACGTTTGAATTTCCTTTCCCCAATTCAGAGATGACCTTTTCTTTGATTAACCGGAACTGTTCATCGACCTCGTCGTCACTGTTGCAAACATCACGGGCCATCTGTGAGTCCAAGGCAATCATGGCCTCCAATCCTTTGCGAACCATCCACTTAACTTTCGCTGTCAAAGCTGCGAAATCTATAATCCTTTCTCTGCTTTCTCCATTATTGCTAATGACCAACTGAGCGATATCTCTTGCAAGGTCACCGATTCTCTCAAGATCGTTCGTGATTTTGATGGTCGAAATTAGGAATCGCATATCCACAGCAACAGGCTGGTAAAGCGCAATGATCTTCAGACACTCTTCCTCCAGAGTGATTTCGCGTTGGTCCACTTCTTTGTCAAGCTGGACCACTTTTTCAGCTAGTTCCAGATCATTTTCTGCCATTGCACGCAGGGCGTTCTCAAATTGTTCCTCCACAAGAGTTCCGAGCAGGTTGGCTTGTTGCTTGAGAAGTGCAATCTGACGGTGCAAATGCAGTGTGACCGTCGTGAAATTAGTTGTAGCGGCCATAGAAATTCCTTATCCAAAACGTCCGGTAATATAATCTT
>CAJXNF010000514.1 GCA_913056375.1 uncultured Pseudomonadota bacterium
AAATTGAGCAGATGCTCAATGGTGCCGATATGGCTTTTATTGTCGCCGGAATGGGAGGGGGGACAGGCACAGGATCAGCTCCTGTGATTGCTCGGATATCAAAATCAAAAAAAATCCTCACCGTTGGTGTGGTAACACTCCCTTTCTCCTTCGAAGGGAAACGACGGATGAGGGCTGCGCTCCAGGGGGTGGCAACTCTACGAGAAAACACTGACACATTATTGGTCATCCCGAATGAACGCCTACTGGAAGCTACAGATCGATCCACAAGTTTCAAAGATGCTTTTCACATGGTGGATGAAGTGCTAGTACATGCGATTCAGGGGATTACTGATCTTTTGAATGGAGTGGGCGACATCAACGTTGATTTTGCTGATATGCAGACCGTCATGGAAGGGATGGGTCGTGCGGTCATTGGCAAGGGTACAGGTGTTGGCAAAGATCGGATGTTCAGAGCCATTGATAGCGCTATCCATAGCCCTTTGATGCAGGATACAGATATCCAAGGCGCAAAAGGAATTCTGATTCATCTGGTGGCCCCTCGAGATGCGGGAGCTCTGGAGATCACCGCTGCGATGAATCAACTCGAAGATTTGGCTGATGATGATGTGAATCTCATCTGGGGAGCCACTTTGACAGATACCCCAGAAGATCAAGTTTCTGTAACGGTCATCGCCACAGGCCTGCCCGAATGATTTGAGCAGCATTGATGGAAGAGTTTCTACCAAGTTCTTGGACAGTCTATCACACTCATAATGGTCCCTGCCCTTACAGAGCCGTCGGTCAGTGGGATAATCTCACTTTCTATGCTGATCAACTTCCGATTGAAACTTACGAAACACTGTTGGGCAAGGGCTTCCGTAGAAGTGGAACCTCTATCTACCACCCAGCCTGTGAGAATTGCCGTCTCTGCATCCCACTGCGAGTACATGTTCCCTCCTTCCAGCCCAGTCGCTCACAAAAGCGAACTCAGCGAAAGAACAAAGATTTGCGTATTGAACACGTACCCGTTGTTTTCCGGGAAGATGTCTTTGAATTATATCGACGCTATCAGGAACATTGGCATCAACGTGGAAATCCCACCTCAAGAGAAGAGTTCATTGAGTTTTTGATTGATAGTCCTGTTCCCTCAGAAATGATCCTATTCTGGTTGGAGGATGAGCTACTTGGGGTTAGTTGGATTGATCGGCTCGAAGATTCCACCAGCGCAGTCTACTTTGCCTTTGAACCTAACGCTCAGCATCGACGCTTAGGAATTTTTTCTTTGCTGCATGAAATTGAATATGCCCAGCAATGCAACCGACAATGGCACTATCTAGGGTATTGGGTACCTGACTCGAAAAAAATGCAATACAAGGCGGACTTTCGCCCCTCAGAAGTGCTACTACATCAAATTTGGACACCCCTAACCGAGGAACTACGTCATGAGTGCTGACTTCACTCATCTGGATAACCGAGAGCATCCTCGAATGGTTGATGTCTCAAACAAAGCAATCACCGAACGCAAGGCCGTCGCTCAAGCTGTTATCCGCCTGGGTGAGGAATTGTTTGAATTATTGAAAGAGGAAGGGAGTACATCCAAAGGACCAGTTTTGCAAACCGCCATCATTGCGGGTATTCAAGGGGCTAAAAAAACATCAGAAATTATCCCAATGTGCCACCCTTTACCATTGTCTGGTGTTGAGATCGAAACTGAGTTGGCCGATGGACTTGCAGTGCTGACCGCAACCGTTCGGACAACTGGGAAAACTGGTGTTGAAATGGAAGCGCTGACGGCTGCTAGCGTCGCTGCACTGACCCTGTACGACATGTGTAAGTCTGTAACCAAAGGCATGGTCATTGAATCAGTACACTTAATACACAAGTCCGGAGGGAAGTCCGGAGATTACAACTCAGCCAGCTTCCATCATAAAACAAATTCACCCGGACATGAAGATTCTCCTCCGCAAATCTCAAATCCTCAAAACACAACTCCTCTGGCATGACCCGGCTCTTCTGCTAAGGGGAACCCTCCGTTCTTTTCGTACCATGGTCTTGCTGGCCATCCTGCTGACTTTCGGTTGTCTAGTTTATCTCTGGCAGTGGATGAACTTCCTGCAAAAAAGTTACGAGGTTCAACGTCTTGAAAAAGATCATCAGCAGATGGTCGTTCGACTAGAGATGCTGAGGGTAGAAGCTGATTATTTGAGCAGGCCCCAACGCCTTGAGACTGTAGCTCTCAACCAAATGCAGATGCGGCTTCCCAATCCTGCACAACTTTACCAAAGCGAAATTCTCTTCTCAGATGAAGTCTCGCACCCATAATCCCAAATTTTCACATTACACTTTCAATCTCCGAGTTCTTTCGGTTGTTGTAGTGATTGCCAGTTGTTTGGTGGTTTTATTGGGTCGCATGTTCTACTTGCAGATTTTGCAGGCTGAGAACTTCTCAGCGCGCGCCCGTCACCAACAACAAAGCAAAATCACCCTGGAA
>CAJXNF010000515.1 GCA_913056375.1 uncultured Pseudomonadota bacterium
CAGCTGGCGCTCCGCATCGCTCCAGCCCAAGGAGGGGTCCCCGCCGAATTCTCCCCTCGGCTTATCACTCGTGTCGCTGATAAAGGTGAATCCAACAGCAGGATTCTCTTCGGTCGTACCCCATCGGTAGCCATCTGTAAGCCCATCGATCCATTGATTGCCTGATTGGGTCACCAATACAGGAGATTTGTAGGCGATGTCTGCACTACTCATTTGTCTGTTATGACGGGGGATAGAGGTTTCTGCTTTCTTAAAAATGAGATGGCACGGTGGTCAGTGCGGAATATCTGGATGAATGCGAACACTTTTGGAATTGTCTTGGCGAGGATGTTTCATTGGATAGAGGAAACTGAAAAATCTACTTTCAATTATTCGCTGTTCGAAGTCGTTTTTGTTGGTCTTTGCTTAACCTAGGCTGGTTTCGCGAAGAATCGCAGACTTCTCTGGATCGATGATGCTAGAGATATAACAATCGCTGTTTTCTGGAGTGAACAAAGCTCTGTAGTAGGCGCCATAGCACTTGGGAAGTTCACAAAATTCCATGGGAATATGCCAACTGATGTAGTTAATGTCAAATCTTCCTGCTTTAAAAGACTTAAAGCATTTGTGCTCATTAGGTTTCAATTTGGTTGTCGACAGTAACTCATCTGTCTTTCTGTTGAAAATTGTATCGCCGTCATCAAAGAAGACTTTCAGTCGTCTTGAGCGATTGATTTTAAAAAATCCTGTAATTTTTTTATCAACGTCTGTGTGGGCTTCTTCGAGAGTGAATCCTTCGCGCCTCCATCCGCGAAAGCCTTCCCAATATCCTCGAATTCGACGTTTTTTATTTCTTCGCTTGATCTTGAATGCTCCGCTAATAATCTGTTCGACATAAGACATTTGATGCTTATCTTAGATGCCTACTATTATAACTCGACTTCTGGGAGTAGTGAAGTTGTCAAGATATTGCAGTATAAATTAAACCAGTCAGTCGTATGCCTTAATAATCAGCATTGATTTGTAGATGAGGCGTAGCGATAGACATGCATATTGGTGATTTGATCACCTCTTCACTTGGAGGGGTGAATGATCAGTATGGAGATGAGGCTGTGTTGTAAGTGCTGCGTTGCAGGCACTATGGGGGTGTTGTTTTCTGATGTTGTCTCAGATGTATTGGTACTCGCATCGGTTGCGCCATCTTGAACGCCGGCTATGTCGACTTAGGGGTTTCAGTACTCGAGTGCATGTCGTTCACCTGCCTGCTGCATTCAACGCGGGAGCTGTTGATAATCAATGGTGCTTTGTCGCCTTCGGGTTAGGCGTTTGATGCATGCCCGCGCCTGTGTTAAGGGCTGGCTTGGCTGGTTATTGCTAAAAGGTGATTGCAGCAATTGCAAACCAAGTGGAGAAGTCAACATCGCAGAAATTGCATCCCGTATTTCCTGTAAAACAACCAATGGCTTAATCGCCGGCGTTAATCCTTCCTATGACGATTCCTTTGATGTGAGTTGCCTGTCAACATTTAAATGCTTTTCGATTCTGCAAAGTCAAAAAATTGTAGTTGCGCTTGAAGTCATAAATTCCCTTTCGACAACTCATCGTGATGTGCGAGTGCTCGACAATCATTGTGAAGGTGGTAATTCACTGGCTGGTTTGCTCTGTGATTACTCACCACCCCCTCTGCAAAAACTGTCAGGGGCACGTGGGCTGGCTGATCAAAACCCGCGGCCGTCACGCTCCCGCATTTCCAGGCGGAGTTGCTGATAGCGAATCAAGGCTCGCTCCTCATCCAATTGTGGAAACAACAAACGGGCCTCTTCGAGGCTCGGCGGTTCCAGGAGCCAGTCATCAGAGTGATCCGGGGCCACTTGCTCTGGATGGCGATCCCAGCGCTGGTGATCCGGTACAACCCAGCCGAACAAACGACGAAAACGATCGAACAGCTCGAGTGGATGCATTCGATCATCCTAAGGAGATCGCGACTTCAGGCGGTTGACATGGGTGATCCAGCCGCGTCTCCCTCGTATGGGGGAGGGGCCTGTTGAGTTGTCTCCCTCAACTCAGGGATGCCTGTCTCCCGCGGAATGCCCTCCACGGGCGATGTGAAAAGAAACCGATTCGTTCTGAGGCATGACGCTCTCTGGTTGCCGCTGCCTCGGATCCACCCCATCGCGCCAGGGGGTGAACATCAGGAAATTTCCTGCGACGAGGCCCGCCGTGACCAGCACAGCCATGATTTGCTCCAGGGTTTCGATCGACATGGGGACGCGTCCTGGTCACCTGCGCAGTCTGCGCCTGACCCGCGGAATGACGAGAAGGTCCATCACAGCAAAGCTCAGCAGGCAGGGAACGAAACCTTTCCCCACCACAGCACAAACGGCACGCTCCTGATCGAAATTGCAGATCAGCAGTTCGAAAAGCCAGAACAGAACAACCTTGGCACCAAAAGACGTTGCAGCAAAGCGAGCTTCGCTGTTGCTCAGGCC
>CAJXNF010000516.1 GCA_913056375.1 uncultured Pseudomonadota bacterium
CCTCTCCCAACTGGGCGAGGGTTTCCGGATAATCGTTCAATCAAGTTTTTCCATCTTCATTTGAGACAAGCTGGCTGAAAGCTAGATGAGGGAAATCCAAAATAAAGAATTCAAGGTCGTTGAGGCTTGGGACGGCTGTTGTTTGGAGTTCTGGATTTGCCGGGAGCGGAGGTGCGCCGCTTGCGCTTGAGGTATTCCGGATCACGGGTGAGATTCCGTGAAAGATAGACGTGCTCATTGGGATTACCAAATCCCTCTTTCTTGAAGAAACGCAGGGCCTTCTCGTTATCGGCTTCGGTATCAATCAGGATCATCCGAGCTCCCTCTTCAATGAACAAATCGGTCAGTTTATCGAGCAGGCGTTTGCCGACCCCCTTGCCTTGCCAAGCGGAGTGCACTCCCAACCAGTCCACCCAGCCATAGACCCAGGCGCTTCTTCGTTTCTCCAACATCGCTCCCAAGGCAAAGCCGATGATCTCCCCGGCTTCTGTCTCTGCCACCCAGCAGAATTCACCATCTGTGTTGAAATTGTTGATGAAGTCGGTTTCGTCCCAAGTACGATAGAGATTGGGCCAATCTTCTGCCGTGTAGAGTTGTTCGCCCAGGGCATAGACCCGATGCAGGTCCTCAAGTTCCATTTCACGAATTTCAAAGCTGCCCTGCGCCTTAGTCGAAGGAAGAACCCCTGCACGGATCTTCGAACGTTGATTCGGTCCTTTCGACGGCAGGCGAATCACTTCCTGGGCAATCCACTGAGAGGCCTCTCTGGCCTGGGGCAACAGGTCGCGCTGGTTGATGAAACCATGCACCATTCCCTCCCAGTTTCGCTCCACCACAGGAACCTTTGCATCGCGTAAGCGTTGGGCATAGGCCAGCCCCTCATCCCGTAACGGATCAAATCCGGCCACCAACAGTAGGGTAGGAGGCAGACCAGTTAGGGAATCAGCAAAGAGTACGGAGGCCTCGGGGTGTTTGGGATCGACGGCGGTTGGCAGATACTGCTGAATGAACCAACGCATGGATGCCCGAGTGAGCAGGTAGCCCTCAGCAAAGGATTCGTAGGAGGGTAGACTTTGGGTGAGATCGGTCACTGGATAGATCAGGACCTGCCCTGCCAATTTGAATAGAGCCTGATCTTTGACTCGGAGGGCTACCGCTGCCGCTAGATTCCCCCCAGCGCTGTCTCCTCCAACTAACAGTTTGTGCGAATCTCCTCCAAGCGAGTCCGCGTTTTCTGCAATCCATTGGGTCGCTGTCCAGCAGTCGTCCAGTCCAGCTGGAAAGGAATGTTCAGGGGCCAGCCGGTAGTCTACCGAGACCACCAGCAATTGAGCTTCCTGGCAAAGTGCTCGGCAGAAACCATCCACTCCATCCAGACTCCCCAAAACCCATCCACCTCCATGAAAAAAGATCATCACCGGCAATCCGGTGGCTGTTGCAACTGTGGGGCGATAGATCCGCAGGGGAATTGAACCATTTGGGCCCTCACAGTGCCGCTGCTCCACAGAGCCAACAGCTTGAGGTTCGCTGAGTTGCCATCGGCGACTGGTTTCTTCTGAGATTCTTCGAGCCTCTGGAGGGGCCAGGGTCGTTAGGTCAGGCAGATTCAGGGAAGCACGTAATTGCAGGTAAAGTTGGGCTTCTGGCGCAAGTTTCATAGGGTCTCAGGCTGCATAAATGAGCAAGGAATCAGGATCATTTTGAGATCCACTTGAATTCAACCGAGTTTGCCACTAAATCAGCAACGGAAGCCAGAAAAATGATTAGTCCTCATACTTGATTTTCCTAATTCGCCTAATCGATACGTTAAATGAACTCAACTTTAGAAAGCTTTCGTCCAGTGAGAGATCGTTGAGTCGGCAAAGCGTTCTGAAAACCCTCGCCCAGTTGGGAGAGGGGGGACAATCGCAGATGGTGGGTGAGGGATTGATGAAAACTAGAAAAAACTAGATAAATTAGACAGTTACAAGAATTCCCTCATCCGGCCTTCAGCCACCTTCTCCCTGGGAGAAAAGTACAAAATATGTGGGGTTAGTTGAGCAGGAAGATCAATGAATTTTTAGGAAGGCCAGCAGAATCTTCAGAGAGATCTCAAGAGAAAGATATCCGTTTGGGGCGAGCACAGAACAAAAAAATGGGCCAGCATTTCTGCCAGCCCATTGTATTAGGTAATGTATGTATTACTTAATAATCTTATATTGATAATATGACCATATATGATGTTTGAACTGTATCTGCCAAACACCATCAGCACCTAATGTAGCATAAGGAAGCATAGAACGCCTGTCATGGTATGGGAGCCTGCGTTGTAAATCATCTTTGTGTCCGTCTACAAAGTCTACTCCTACACATCCCATCCAACTAACCAATGTTCTAAAGTCCTTATCCTTACACTCTGGCTTGCCAAACATATCAGCGTACTCATTTTGCTGATATTGACCGAAGTAATCAATCGTGAATCTAAAAT
>CAJXNF010000517.1 GCA_913056375.1 uncultured Pseudomonadota bacterium
TCTTCGAGGAAGGTGGAGAGGATTCGTCGTGAACGGATTGGTAGGACCTTGGAGGTCAAGGGGAGTGAGCCTTAGCAGCTCACTCTAGAAGGGAACTTAGCCTACTGAGCAAGTCATGTCTTCACCACAGCAGAGTGGTGACTTGATCTTGCCATGACCGTCAGGGCATTCAGAAATCTGAACGGAAGTCCCATCAGGCAACTCGAGGTCACCATTAACAAGTGGCTTGTCGCAATGGCCGCAGGTAGCATTGACCGCCATTCCACATTTGTCGCATTTGTAAGTCGCCATGTTTGTCTCCAATGAAAGAGTTTTGAAAAAACAGGAGTCAAGATAGCATCGACTCCGCAAATCACAAAGTGAATCTATCCTGAGTGGGCAGGAGAGTTGAGATGACCCAACTCTGCTCTCTTCAAACGTCAACTCTATAGCAGTTCTTTGAACTCAAGAGGCAGCAGCCAAAGCTGCTTCATAATCAGGTTGCTGAGCAATTTCTGGAACCAACTCAGTGTGCTTGACGATGCCGTTTCCATCAATCACGACGATGGCTCGAGCCAGTAGACCCCGCCGAATGCTATCTTTGACGTAGACTCCATAATCTGTTCCAAAATTTGCGGAACGGAAGGCTGAGCCTGTTTGGACATTCTCAATGTTTTCTGCACCGCAGAAGCGAGCTTGAGCTTGGGGTAAGTCCACAGAAACGCAGAGCACCACCGTATTGTCTTGGTTAGCAGCCTTGACGTTGAAAGTGCGCACGGATGTGGCACAAGTTGGAGTGTCGATGCTGGGGAAGATGTTCAGGATCAGTTTTTTTCCGGCAAAGTCTCCTAGGTTCAGATCACTCAGATCCTGAGCTGCCAGCATGAAGTCTGGGGCCTTGCTGCCTACTTGCGGCAGTTCACCTTCCGTGTTGACGATCATTCCTCGCCATGAAATCTCAGCCATGGATTCGCTCGTTGATAAAGAAAAGGTTGGATAGGATGAGCAACTCATCGTTTGCCCACAAGAAAACGGATAACAATAATTAAATCTGCACTTGCAGAGGAATCAAGCTTGAGGTGCTTGTTAGGACAGAATTTTTAAATTACTGGAAGAACAGCGCTCCCGTGGAATGATTGGGAGCGCGTCTTTAGGCTAGAAGGAAACAAGTTCAGAAGTGACTGGTTACCGCTTGATGGATAGCTTTGACGATTACGTCAGCTTCTTCTCGGCTGAGGCACAGCGGTGGGGCCATTCCGAGGATGTCTCCCTGGGCCATCGCACGGACGATCACCCCATTTTCACGGATCTTGGTGGCCAGTGTTGGTCCGACTTTTTTCGAAGGATCAAAGAACTTCCGCCCGGATCTTTCCTCAACCAGTTCGACGGCTGCGAGCAAGCCTTCTCCACGAATTTCCCCCACATTTGGATGATCTCCCAGCGCTGATTTCAGCTCCTTCAACAAATAGGGTCCAACTTCAGCGGTATTAGCAACGATGTTCATCTCATCAATCAACTTTAAATTCGCCACTCCAGCTGCTGCACAAATCGGATGGGCGGAGTAGGTCCAGCCGTGTCCAATCGGTCCGCTTTCGTCGGTACCCTGCATCAGGACATCGTAGACCTTTCCGGAGATGAGGGAACCGGAAAGGGGCAAGTAGGCGCTAGTCACACCCTTGGCAATTGTCATGAAGTCAGGCTCCAAGCCGTAGAAGGGACTGGCGAACATCGACCCAAGCCGCCCGAAGCCTGTGACAACCTCATCAGCGATCAGTAGGATGTCGTGTTGCTTGAGAATGGGTGTGATTGCTTCCCAGTAGCCCTTGGGAGGGGGCACAAGTCCACCGGTGCCCAAAGCGGGCTCAGCGACCATTGCAGCGATTGTATCGGCACCTTCCTGGGCGATCAGCGCTTCCAATTCCTTGGCACAGTGGGCGCTGAATTCTTCCTCACTGAGATTCTCTAACTCGGCAGGCCGACGATAGTAGTAGGGAGCCACGGTGTGCTTGACCATCGGCAAGGGCAGGTCAAACTTCTTGTGGAAGGCATCCAAACCGGTTAGGGAACCGCTCATCAGGCCGGAACCGTGATAGGCTCGCCAGCGTGAGATGATCTTCTTTTTCTGGGGACGTCCGAGGATGTTCTGGTAGTGCCAGATGAGCTTGATGTTGGTGTCGTTAGCATCGGAACCGGAGACCCCGAAGTAGATCTTGCTCATGTGCTTGGGGGCTCGCTCCAGGACCATCTTGGAGAGAGTGATGCTCGCCTCGGTACCATGACCAAAATAGGCGTGGTAGTAAGCCAGTTTCTGGGCCTGTTCGCTGATCGCATCAATCACGGGTTGGCGTCCGTAGCCGATGTTGACACAGTACAGTCCCGCAAAGCCATCCAGTAACTTGTTACCGTTGCTGTCATAGACATAAACCCCTTCGCCACCAGTCATCACGACCTGGGGGGCTTCCTTGCGTACAAATTGACCGAGATGGG
>CAJXNF010000518.1 GCA_913056375.1 uncultured Pseudomonadota bacterium
TGAATTGACGATGCAGCACATGGAGCAGCCACCAAGCCGAGTAGAAGCAATGCAGGTGGTTGTTGATAAGTTCAATGAGAAATATCCGGAATATCGGATGAAACAGAATGTGGTAGGTTGGGGAGAAGCCTTCACAAGGGTTCCAGCTCAGATTGAAGCAGGGGTGTCCGTAGATTTACAACAGGCCATTCCAGGGTTTTTCGTTTATGTCAGGGAAATGGGCGCTAAGGGAGTAAAGCCAGCGACAAGTGTCTATGAGCAGGTAGCTAAAGAAGTAAAATTTATTGATGCATACGTGGATCAATACCGGGCTGATGGCGAGATTTGGGCTATCCCAGCTTTTGGAATGCTAGAACTACTGATGTATAACAAAAAGCATTTTGAAGAAGCAGGAATTCCACATCCTCCGAAAACTACTGAAGATGTTTTGGCTGCAGCCAAAAAGTTGACTGATCCTGAGAACGATAGATACGGATTTGCTCTTCCTGCTAGTGATACATTAGCTGGAACTCAGTCAATTTATACCTGGATGGGGGCATTTGGTGGCAAGAAGATTTTTGATGATTCATGCAAACCTATTGTCAATAACCCTCAAAACAAGCGTGCTTATTCTTTTTTGAAAGAGCTGGCTTCTTACAGTCCTCCGGACATTGGTTCTTATGCTTGGGCTGAGGTGGAAGGCTCACTAGTGTCAGGTCGGGCTTCCATGATCACTTTTAAGAATGCTTTCATGAATGCCTGGATCAATGATTCAGGTCTAGGCCCAAATTACCTTGGAGCAGCTCCTATCCCCGTTCCAAAGGACGGAAGCGGAGAAAGATTCTCCCTAGCCTATTCAAATGCATTCATGGTCATGACTGATGATCCAAAAAAACAAGAAGGTCTGGCAAAATTCATGTCTTTTTGGTTGAGTCCTGAAATCTATGGCGAATGGTTGGGAACGTCTGAGCCAGGCTTATTTTTACCTGTTACAGACGATGCTAAAACCAATGATATTATGTTCTCTGCCCCTGTCTTGAGCCAATTCAAAGCTCAGCACCAGACTTCGCTTGATGAAGCCCCTTATACAGGAATGTACGGGTTCATGCAGAACAATTACTGTCCTCAGGTTGGACAGTTTGAAGGCCAGAATTTCACCGCTAAAGCGATGGAAAAAATGGTGGTGGAAGATATCTCTCCCGATGAAGCGGTTGGATACCTTGAAGAGTTGATGCTAAGCGTTAAGTGATCATCCAGCGACAGGCAGTATTTGAAATATTGCCTGTCAAGCCCTCCAATATTTCCAAAGCCAACTACTTTGGAACTTCCCTCAATCTTTCTCATGACTAAGCAGGATTTTCGCAGCCGTGATGCTAGACTTGGATTCCTCCTTGTCTTACCTGCTGTAATTCTTGTCATTCTTGTTGTGATTTTACCAATCATATCTGGGATTCAAATCAGTTTTACCTCTCAAAGAGTAGTTGGAAGTGAATACCAATTCATTGGGCTAAAAAATTATTTTGAACTTTTTGAGGACAAACAATTTCTGGCCTCTCTGGGCAAAAGTGCGATCTGGGTGTTGGCAAATGGTTTTTTCCAAACCCTCGCAGCGTTGTTAATCGCATTATTGATCAATCAGCCATTCAGGGGGCAAAATTTTGTTCGGACTTGGATCATCCTCCCATGGGCTGTACCTGCAGCGGTGACAGCAATTCTGTGGCGTTGGATGTTTGATGCTTCTTCAGGAATTGTGAACACAACTATGAAGGGAATGGATTTAGTTCAAAAACCCGTACTCTTTCTGGCTAATCCAGACATTGCTGGAATAAGTCTTACCTTTGTAAATTCGTGGAGATACATCCCGTTCTTGACGATTATTTTCCTTGCGTCCTTAGCAAGCGTCCCTGAGGAAGAGTACGAAGCAGCAAAAGTTGATGGAGCATCTCCTTGGTTACAATTCAAATCGATCACCTTTCCCAATCTTATGCCGACGCTAACCGTTCTGGGTTTGGTTGGAACCCTTTGGGCTTCAAATGTATTTGATATTATTTGGATGATGACACGTGGTGGACCAGGTGACTCAACAACGACGGTGCCGGTCTTAATGTATGACATGGCTTTTTATGGCTACAACATTTCAAAGGCTACAGCAGGAGCGATCATCTTCTTATTTATCCTCATAATTTTCTCCTTTGTTTTTATCTTTGCCAATCGGAAACAGTTCGTCGTCGCGAGTGAAACTTTCCAAGATTTATCAAAATAGATCATGAAGTTAAATTTTTCGATTTTTTCGCTACTACGACTCTTCGTCATCATAATGATCTTGTTTATCCTGCTGGCCCCTTTCTTATGGATTTTATTGGCTTCATTCCGTCCAAACATGGAGCTTGTTAGGAATCAGTCTTTGATACCCAATTCATTGACAATTGAAAACTATGTTTCCTTGTTTTCGAAATCTGGATATTGGCA
>CAJXNF010000519.1 GCA_913056375.1 uncultured Pseudomonadota bacterium
TAGCTTTGGAAATTTGGAGTGAATGAATACTGATGGGAGATCGACCCAGACTGGAATACTTATCAATAGAGCATGAATATCTTTGATTTACATTCAATGCTTATTTGTCAAAAACCAATTAATGAGGGATGTAAGTTTTTTCTCGATCAAGTTTGGTGAGGATTCTTGAGGCAGGAATAGAGCAGGCTCCTGCGAGCCTGCTGGATGGATCACAAGCCGTGGAACGCCACAGTCTTCAACTCAGTCATCTCTTCTACGGCGTAGCGGGGACCTTCTTTGCCAATACCGCTACCCTTGAAGCCTCCGTAGGGCATCAGATCAGCTCTCCAAAGTGGGGACCAGTTAATCATGGCATTCCCACTCTCAATCTGCTGAGCGAAGCGTAAGGCGGTGTTGACATCTTTTGTGAAAATACTGGCTCCAAGTCCATAATTCACACCATTGGCAATTTCCATCGCCTCGTCGAAGCTCTCCACAGGTGCCACCCCAATTGCGGGACCAAACAGTTCTTGTGTGGCGAGTCGCATACCGGGTTTGACATCAGCAATGACTGTTGGTTGAACAATGGCTTTTTCACGATCGCCCCCTGTGATTAGACGAGCTCCGCCTTGAACTGCTTCCTGGAGCCAATCGGACACACGTGCTGCTTCTGCTTCGTTGATCATCGCACTGAGCTTTGTAGATTCTTCCATCGGGTCACCTACAGAAATTCCCTCCACTGCACTTTTGACTGCGTCTAAATAATCAGCATAAACCTTCTGATGGACAACGACTCTCTGAAGTGAAATACAAACCTGTCCAGCATTGACAAAGCCTCCTGTTGCTGTCGCAGCCGCTACTTGGTCTAGGTCAGCGTCAGGCATCACTATCATGGGACAGCTTGAACCAAGCTCTAGGGAAAGCTTCTTGACCCCTGCAATTTGGGTGATCTGCTCCCCAACATCAGTACTTCCTGTGAAGCTGATTTTACGTACTCTCTTATCAGCACAGAGCAACTTTCCCAATCGTGAACCAGAACCCGTGATGGTTTGCAAAGCATTTTCTGGAAGGCCTGCTTCGTAAAAGAGTTCGGTCATCCGTAAAGCTGAGAGTGAGGTCTGCTTAGCTGGTTTTAAGATCACGGCATTACCTGCACTTAGGGCAGGTCCGATTTTGTGCATTACGAGGAGTAATGGGTAATTGAAGGGGGTGATGGCCAACACGACTCCACAGGGTACTCTCATAGTGAAACCCAATTTGTCTTTGCCAGCACCGACTTGAGCATCTAGAGGAAGACTCTCCCCACGCACTTGTGTTCCTTCAAACACAGAAAGTCGCAACAATTCCCCTACACGTCCTGCTTCGCCTTTGGCTTCTGAGATGGGCTTCCCAACTTCCAGAGAGACCAAGTTGGCCAACTCATCCACATGCTCATCAATCAAGGCCGCAGCCTTGTTAAGGATTCTGGCTCGTTCATGGGCTGGTATTTTTGCCAATATTTTTGACGCCTTGTGGGCTGCTTCGAGGGTCTGTTCTACTTGCTCATCTGTGGCATCTGGAATGTGATCCACTGTTTCTCCATTGAAAGAGCGAATCACGGGTGAGCTTTTAGGAGACTCAGACCAAGCTCCATTTATGAACATTTTGCGCATAAGTACTCCTTTTAGTGAGGAAACACCCTAGGAAGAATGTATGGAATTCTTGAAAAAAGAACCCCCAAGAGCCCAGCAAAATGTCAGGCTCTTGGGAGATTGTAGTGAGGATAAAATGATAAAAAGACCCTGTAGGGCAGGGCTGTCAGAAAATATGCTAACTCAGGCCTGAATTTCGATGGCTGCTTTTTGAAGTGCATCGGTCAAGTGCTGATGACCCATCCTTGAGTAAATCAGGGGATTGGCTTTTTCTGGATCTTGCTCTGCTTCGACTACGATCCAACCACTGTAGTTGATATCGGAGAGTACCTTCGCAAAGTTGTGAAAGTCTATCGAGCCATCTCCAGGGACAGTGAAGACTCCCTCCAGCACGGCGTCTAGGAAGCTCATGTCCTCGGCCTGAACTCTTTTGTAGACATCTGCCCGGATGTCTTTGCAGTGCACATGTTTCAACCGATGTCCATGACGACGAGTGGTTGCCTCCACATTGCCACCTGCGAAAGTAAGGTGTCCTGTGTCTATCAATAAATTCACATTGGGCCCCGTGTTGGCCATCAAAAGGTCGACTTCTCGCTCCTTTTCAATGACTGTCCCCATATGATGGTGATAGACCATTGGCACTCCATACGCTGCCATACGGTCAGCGATTTCTGTCAATTTTCGCCCATATTCAGGGTATTCTTCGTCAGGCATGACAGGACGTTGGGAGACTGGAATTTGCTGCTTGGTTTGAACGCTGCCACTAGTCTCCGCATACACCAAAACAGGAGCTTGCAAAGATTTGAAGGTGTAAAGCATTTCTTGAAGATTTTCCCA
>CAJXNF010000520.1 GCA_913056375.1 uncultured Pseudomonadota bacterium
AGGAATGCGAAGGAGCCATTGATATTCGTATTGTCGATCTGATCCCAATACGACATCATGGTGGTCAGCCAGGTGTCATTGCCGTATTGCGCGCTGTTTTCGTAGGTGGGATCTCCGTTGCCCGCGTTGTATTGCCCTTGATGTCCTAAGCCAAGGGCATGTCCGATTTCATGAAAAATGGTTTGTGGTGTATAGCCGTCGTAGCTGGAACCACCGCCGAACCATCCTGTCTCAATGTTAATGACACTGAAATCTGCAATGACAGCGTCGTAATTGATTTGCCCTGTATCTGCAAATTGGTCATACCATCCGCTTGCGAGATAGGCATAAGCTCCATCAGCGTTATCTGTAAAGCGAAGATCGCCACCGTTTGTGACTTCAACAAAGGAGATGCCAGTGATGGCTTCGTAGACTTTGAAAACTTCTCGGGTCAGGGTTTGGCGTGCCCCAGACAATCCGTTGGAATCATCCGCCCATCCTGTGATGTTGTAGGTCAATTGACCGTTTTTAGCGCCTAAGCCGCTGTTGCTTAAGTTGTAGCGCCTCGTGAATGTTCCTGCCTCTTCCCAATATCCGGTGGTCAGATAATCAGATAACTCGTTGAGTGTGCCATAGGCAATCGTTGGAGCCGCATTCGATTTGTTGTTATTCAGTTCTGTATTGCTGTCACGATCAGTTTCTAATAAATCCCGGCTGTAGCTGCAGGCAAAGCATGCGCAGCGTCCGGCATGCAGATATTGCGATTCGATTCTGAACTCAAGATTGCTGGTTTCCTCGGCTACTTCTTCGGTGATTGAGCTTTCAATCGCAGTGATGGCTTCGCTGAAGCTCTCGATGGGATTGAGTTGTTGGCTCGATGGAGTCGTGGCACCGCCTTGGAGCAAGCCAGGCGCCACTGTCAGGGGCTGGTCAGCGGGGTTGGATTGCTGGTTGTTCTCGGTCGAGCCGATGTCTGGGTCTGGATCCTCAGGCTGATTGAGGCTGGTATGCAGCGAACGCACCCGATAGGCGCTCAGTGAATCCATCAGGTTGGATAAATTCATGCGACTAAGGGGTGTGCAAAATTTTTATAACTCAAATCTTACTGGCTCTGCCAGTTTTTGTTTGTTTAGCGACATCAAATGTATGTTTTTCATTGTATTTTCAGGTTTTTAAAGTGTTTTCTCATTCATTTCTCATTCATTATTCATCATATGCAATCATGAATATATATAATGATTTATTATTAAATAAAAGGATTTTTGATATTTTAGCCAGTACTTTATTAATTACACTGAGCTCTCCATTACTTCTTGCGCTTGCCATAGGTGTAAAGCTTAGCTCGCCCGGTCCCATCATTTTTAAACAACGACGCGTGACTCTAAATAACGAAACCTTCACGATGTATAAATTCAGATCAATGCGAGTTGATGCCGAAACTAAATCTGGCCCGATGTGGGCTATTCAGGGTGACCCTCGCTGGACTAGAATGGGAACTATTTTACGGAAGACAAGCATTGATGAGCTTCCTCAGCTTTGGAATGTTTTAAAAGGTGACATGAGTTTAGTTGGGCCTCGTCCACTCCTGATGGAGTACTTGCCACTTTATTCAAAGGAGCAGGCTCGACGCCATAATGTCCGACCGGGGATTACTGGTTGGGCGCAAGTTAACGGTCGAAATGCTATTTCTTGGGAAGAAAAATTTAAATATGATGTTTGGTATGTTGAAAATAAAAGTTTCTGGTTAGATATGAAGATAATTTGGATGACGATAAAAAAAGTTATCGCGCGTGAAGGTATATCTGCTGATGGTGAAGCCACAATGCCTAAATTCACTAGTTCCCAAGATTAATCTTATAAGTGAATATTTTAATTACTTCTGCTGGCCGAAGAGTTGAACTAGTTCAAGAATTTATAGAGAAGGCTAAGCTTTTATCTCAATCTTGCGAAGTTTTTACTTCGGACCTTAATCCTAGCCTATCAGCAGCTTGCCAAGTATCTGATCGGTCATTTAAATCACCGAAGGTAACCGATGCGTCTTACCCGGATTTTTTATTAAAAATTTGTAAAGACAACAATATAACTCTAATTGTTCCTACGATTGACACTGAACTGTTGGTTCTATCCGAAATAAAACAAGCTTTTCACGAAGAGGGTATTTCGATTATAAGTTGTGCAACTGAATTTGTTCTTTCCTGTAGAGATAAGAGAAGAACCTCAGAGTTGTTTAAATCTAAGTACAAAACATCCTGATCCACCATCTGCTCCTTGACCTAAAGGAACAGAAGGACTTCCAATACCACCAACACCACCTCCTATGGCAGTTAAAGATAAACCTGTTGTGTTAGAACCATTTGTACCATTATTTGAAGAATTAGGTGGACTAGCTCCTGTTCCTCCGCTTCCTATTGTAATTGGAAAAGATGTTGCTGTTACAGGAATAGCAGCAGTAGGAGT
>CAJXNF010000521.1 GCA_913056375.1 uncultured Pseudomonadota bacterium
AAAGCAGGAGAAGCGGTGCAAGCGTCTTCAAGCATTCCAGGAACTTTTGTTCCAGTGAAAGTTGATCAAGAAATCTGGGTGGATGGTGGGGTGCTTTCTGTAGTACCTGTCCGATTTGCCAGGGCACTTGGAGCCACCCATGTGCTTGCTATCGATAGCTTTTGTGGAAGAGGTTATCCTGTCAGTGAGAATGCATTTTGGACCACTACACAGGCTTTTAGACTGCAAATGTGTGGCGGCAACAAAAGTGAATTGGAGGAAGCTGATTGGCTGTTACAGCCAGATTTCGAGCCAAAAGATTTTCTTAGCTTTGCAGAAAGAGAAGTTGCTGTTCAGGCCGGTTACGAGGCAATGAAAGCGCTTCTCCCAACCTTAAAAGAGGAATTAGTTGATAGAAACTAGAATTTTAATCTCTGTCCGCGTCTCAGGTCTGCTATGGAATAGAAAGTCTCTCGCCATTGTATACCCCCCTGCCGCCAGGTTATGAAAGTAGATCTGGCTAAAGCCCAAGCTATCACGAAAAGGAGTAATTGACTGATGAGCCTCTCCAACCATCCGACCCCTTGAGCCTTATCTCCGGAGATCCAAGCAAGCCAATATCCCGAAAAAGCTCCCACGGCAGTGAGACCTAACAACCAATTGCCAGAAAAAATAGAAAGCCAAGGAGCAACGGCAACAAACAGGATCCCAATGATCCCAAGCAATGCTCGCCAATATTGATATTGGGCGCCAGCAAATAAATTTTTTTCAAGGCCTCTGATCAAATCGCCCATACTTGGATACCACTCCACCCTAAGGCACTCCCGTCCCCAGTAGACATCTAGTTTGCCTCCAGCCTGCCATGCCAACTGAGCCAACGCTAGATCGTCCACAACTTCCATTTTAAGCCAGGGAAGACCAGGACTTTGAGACAATAAAGACCGTCGGACAAGGCCACAAGCTCCCACTCCAACGAAGGAATTTTGGTTTTTGACCTCCCAGATTCGAGTAGCGAGAAAAAAACCGCTGAGGGAGACAGTGTACAGGGCTTTCAAAAGGCGTTGTCGCGCTTGTACTTCGGGTACGACACAAAGATAATCGACTGAGCTTCTTTCAGCTACGTCAATGATGCGTTCCAAGCTTTCTTCTTGGAAATGTACATCCGCATCAGTGAATAACAACCACACTCCCGTTGATTTTCCGAAACCTTGTTGCATGGCATTTACTTTCCCAAGCCATCCGGGTGGTAATTCTTCAACGTGGTGAATCAAGACTCTTGGGTCTTTTTCTGCAAGTTTTTGCAGAATTTCATCAGTTCCATCATTTGACCGATCATTGACCAAAATTATTTCTAGATTCGGATAATTTTGGGCTAAAACTGATTTCAGAGCATTTTCAATAGTTCCCGCCTCATTTCGAGCAGCGATGATGACACTCAATCTAGGATATTTTTTCTCTCTATCTAATGAAATTGAGGGAAGACTTTGAACATTTTTTAAAGACATCCAAACACCCCAAGCGGCCAAGTACCATGGGAGGCATCCCAAAAATACTAACGCTTCAAAAGACCATAGAATATCAAACATTTGTTAGATGAATAAAAATTTGAAAGAAGCTCTGAATTCCAAGGAAGCAGATGTTCATCTTCGAGAAAAGATTCGTAAACAGGGCTTGTCGCTTGGTTTTGATTGGGTTGGGTTTACTGGTGCAACTGAAAATCTAACTCATCAGTATTACCAAAAGTGGCTTGATGAAGGGTTTGCTGGAGAGATGCACTATCTTCACAAACATTCACCGCAGAAGGCCTCCTCTCAAAAGGTCTTGGATAGCGCCCAAACGGTTATTGCAGTTGCTTGTAATTATTTTCATGATGGCACCCCTTCGAAAAAATTCCAGGATTCTAGTCGTGGTCGATTTAGTCGTTACTCGATGGGTGAAGATTATCATCTGGTTCTCAAAGAGCGTCTCGAAGAATTCAGGAAGTGGCTGCTCAAGGAAGAGTTGGCTTCTGGCTTTGAACAAACAAGGGTTTACGTTGATACGGGGCCACTACTGGAGAGAGAGTTGGCTTGGCGCGCGGGTTTGGGTTGGTTTGGCAAGCACAGTAACCTGATTCATCCAAAACTTGGATCATGGATTTTGCTGGCAGAAGTTCTTATTGACTCAAAAATTCCTCCTGATCAGCCTTTTTCAGGAATTGATTGTGGATCTTGTACTCGTTGTATTGAAGCTTGTCCAACGGGAGCAATCGTCTCAGATCGGCAAGTGGATGCTCGACGTTGCATTTCTTACTTGACGATCGAATTAAAAGATTCGATTTCAAAACAATTCAGATCAAAAATTCAGAATTGGATTTTTGGTTGTGATGTTTGTCAGGAAGTTTGTCCATGGAATCGCAAAGCTCCTAGGACAGCAGATTCAACCTGGAAGGCTAGAAAAGGGCTTAAAGACCGT
>CAJXNF010000522.1 GCA_913056375.1 uncultured Pseudomonadota bacterium
CCAACCACGGCCGCAGCCATCACTCCAGCTTCCCTAAGTAACTGCTGAAAGCTGGCAACACTTGCTCTCAATTCCCCCCAGCTCAATTCTCTGCGAAGACCTGTTTCATCATGAGAGATTATGGCAAGTGCCTCATCAGCTTGGTCGTGGTTCAGACAGTTTTTTGCAAAATTGATCCTTCCTTCTGGGAAAAATTTTGCTCCAGGCATCAACTGGGGATTTTCCAAAGCTACGTCCCCTTGAACTCCCTGAAGTCCCATATCTTCCCAAATTGTTCGCCAAAAAATTTCTTGATTTTCTATACTGAACTTATGCAGTTCACTGTAATCATTCAGATTGATAGAATTTTCAGTGCAGATTCGTTTTCGCAATTGCTCTATTCGACTTTGTAGAACAAATTCTGGTGATGGACTCCAGATTGGATTCATTTTCTTCTCTCTGAATTAAATTTAATAAATAATTTCAGATTTTTATTTACAAGATTATTCCTGAAAAAATGTGTTTCTTCACTTAAATTTAATCAAGCCCTAAGAAATCACAAATCCAAGAATTGATATGCACCAAATTTCAGAGACCTTAGCAGGAATATGGAAAACTGCTGTTGATGATCCAGACTGCCAGATCATTGCCTTAACTGGGGCAGGTATTTCAGCAGAAAGTGGGATTCCCACTTTTCGAGGAGAAGATGGTTACTGGAAAATTGGATCGATGAATTACACGCCAATGGAAATGGCGACAGTTGAGAAATTCCGCAACTATCCATGGGAGGTTTGGCATTGGTATCTGAACCGAATTTATAAGCATCGTTCAGCTCAACCAAATGATGGGCATCGAGCTTTAGTGGAACTTGAGAAGCTTCTCGGTGAAAGATTTCAATTGATTACCCAAAACGTAGATGGCCTCCATCTCAAAGCAGGCAATAGTCCTGAAAAAGTCTACGAAATCCATGGCAATTTGAATTATATGCGCATCTTTGATTCAAGCAGGCCAAATTTGCTGCCAATGCCCAATTTTGTTGAAGAACTTGATCCAAATGAGCCTCTACCTGAAGCGGTAAAATCTGAACTCCAGGACGAAGCAGGGAATCTGATGCGGCCACACGTTCTTTGGTTTGATGAAATTTACAATGAAGAACTGTACCGCAGTGAAAGTGCTTTAAAAGCTGCACAGGAGGCAGATCTTCTATTAACCATCGGAACCACCGGCGCCACTTCACTTCCAGCTGTGATCCTCAAAACTGTTGCTCAGAATGGAGGAACGATCATTGACATCAATCCTGAAGTAACTTGGTTCTCCGATTATGCGATGATCTCCGGTGGTTACCACCTGAAGGGCCCAAGCGGTGTTTTCTTGCCAAAGCTAATGAAACTTGTCGGGTGAGCAAACATGCTCTTTCTCGCTTGATAGAATGCTTTAACTTGCTGGCAAGTGCTTCCTGAATTTCAATAATGACCTGTTCAGCTGTTTCAACTCTGAGGTGGCGCCAAAGAATGCTCTTTGTGATTCTTTGCCTGCGAAAGCCAAGGGCCCATGCAGAATGCTGACGTACCAGTTCTTCTTCGTCTCTTAAGCCTATTAGCAGACCAGATAAGGCTTGCGGGTGAGAACAAGCACTCAATGCGGTCACAACGTTTCTGAGTAAACCCCTTCGTTTCGTACGTTTGACCGCACTTTTTCTGAACTGATTCGAAAATTCCTCTTGCTCTAGTCGAACCCAATCCCAGAGTTTTCGATCTCTTAAACCATTTCGAGCCTTCCAAGTGGAATCAGATGTTTTGGGTGCTTTACGATTCCAAGGGCAGACTTCCTGGCAAATGTCACAACCGAAAATCCAGTTCTGTAGTTTCGATCTATATTGCTTAGGGATCGTATTTTTTAATTCAATCGTCAGGTAAGAAAGACAGCGGCGTGCATCCACTTGCCGATCAGAAACGATTGCTCCAGTCGGACAAGCTTCAATACAACGAGTACAAGATCCACAATCAATCCCTGAAAAAGGCTGATCAGGAGGAATTTTTGAGTCAATTAGAACTTCTGCCAGTAACAACCATGATCCAAGTTTTGGATGAATCAGGTTGCTGTGCTTTCCAAACCAACCAAATCCAGCTCGCCAAGCCAACTCTCTTTCCAGAAGTGGCCCTGTATCAACATAGACACGTGTCTGCTCAAAACCTGAAGCCAGCCCTTCGCTCAAAAGCCACTTTCTAAATTCTTCCAAACGCTCTTTGAGAACCAGATGATAATCATCTCCCACTGAGTAACGACTAAACCGACCCCGACTTGAATCCTGAAATTTTAGCGTCGGGGTGTCATCATGAAAATAATTGCAAGCAACGGAAATGACGGTCTGAGCGCTTTCCAAGACGTTTTGAGAGGAAGTCTTTTGAGCTGCATGTTTGTGGAGATAGTTCATCTCTCCAGCAAACCCT
>CAJXNF010000523.1 GCA_913056375.1 uncultured Pseudomonadota bacterium
TGGTTTGACTCTGAAAAGATCACTCGAAGTTGCAATGGAAAAAGATCAAATAGATCAGTTCTGGAAGGATGGCTATGTCGTTGTTGAATCAGTAGTACCAAGTGAAATGATCGAAGAAGCTAACATTGTTCTGAAGCAACTTATAGAAGCTTCCTGCAAAGTGACTTCGAGTAATTCCATCTATGATTTGAGCGATCAACATACCGAACATGTTCCTAGTGTGAGACGTATCAAGGACCCTCACCTAGTCCATCCAGTTTATGATCAAATTATGCGCTCAGAAGCTGTTCTCGATTGTGTCAGGGCCTTGTTAGGGCCTGATTTGCGGATGGAGCATAGTAAGCTGAACATCAAGCAAGCTAAAGGCGGGGAAGCGGTGGAATGGCATCAGGATTGGGCTTTTTACCCTCATTCGAATGATGACATTCTTGAAGTGGGAGTACTTCTGGAAGACTGCGACGAGGAAAATGGACCTCTATTGATGATTCCCGAATCTCATAGGGGACCGATTGAAAATCATCATCATCCAGAGGGATTTTTCTGTGGGGCAATTGATATCGAAAACGCTACTTTTGATGCAAAGAATGCGGTTTCATTGACTGCCAAAGCTGGAGCGATCACGATGCACCACGTTCGGATGGTGCACGGGTCTAGATCGAATCAATCAGAACGGAACCGTCCAATCCTTCTCATCGGCTATAGTGCTGCGGATGCTTGGCCTCTGAGAGGAATCAGCACCATTGAAGAGTTTGAAGGTAGGATGATTTGTGGAAAAACTCACCTTCCTCGCTTGGAAAAAGTACCAGTTCGAATGCCCTACCCCCCAGCCCCCGATCAGGGATCCATTTTTGAAAACCAGCGCCTCGTAGCAGGGAAGTCCTTCCAATAACTTACTTAGAAATCCAATCAATCTACATTTTGAAGCGCACTGCCTGTCAAAAGGTTAATTAAGTTCAAACAGAACCTTTGGAAAACCATTAACCCTTTGTCTGACAAGATTCTTGAAAAGTACTCTCGATTAATTTTTGGACGGACAGAGCATCTGCAAAATTAGGCAACCTCTTTTGACCATCATCAAGTTGGAGTGCGACTTGATCTAGTTGTCCCATGTACGCTCGAATGGGCTGGCTCATTTCAGTGTCAAGCAGCGGTTTCCAGCCATCTGGATTTTCAAGATAAAGCTGGTACCAGTTGTCAAAAACCAGGCATCCCTCTGATCCCAGAATTCGGTAACGAACGATATCTTGGCGAAAGCCACCAACCCCAGCGTTCACTGTAATTGGACCTACTGTGGACTCCCATTTCCCCATGAATAAAGTTTCTGAATAGCCAGATTCGGGATATTCTAAAATCTGAGGGGCCCCTAGCTTGAGCTCGCCAAAGATTTCACGACTCAAGTAAGCATAGTGAGATCCGACTTCCCTCAGCATCCCCCCTTGTTCTTGTTCACCAAGCCAGGTTGCATGGGCTTGCCAAGCACGAGGCCATTTCGCAAATTTCATAATGAATTCTGCGCCGAGTAATTCTCCGATGGAGCCCGAAGCTAATTTTTCTCTGGCGACTTGCATTGAGGGAGCACCTGAGAAAACAAAATTCACTCCTTGAAAAACGTCATGCTTTTCAATAGTTCGGACTAGATCCTCACTTTCCGAGATACTGATACCGAGGGGTTTTTCACACAGAATATTCCAGTTGTTGGACAAGCCGCTGTAAACAGCCTGAGCATGGAATTTTGGTGGGGTAGAAACATAGAGAAGGTCGATTCCCTTCGTCTCCAAGAGAGTTGAAATATCTTTTGTAAGCTTGAAAGATCCTAAAGGACGTTCAAAGTTATGGAGTGAATCTAATCGAACATCAAATCCAACAACAGGCTCGAATTTTGGGTGGTCCATCACATGGGTCAACATTCTTTTGCCAACCGCTCCTAGGCCAATGATCGCTGTTCGATAAATTTCTTTTGTCATGATTACAACGCCTTCAATCAGTAAATCTGAAAATTAAAACCAAAATATCATAGAGTTCCCGATGCAAGTTCCAAAAGTCATGAATCATATTTCCATCCGAGAACCTGGAGATCCAGATGTTTTGGTGTCTGATACCGGGCAGGTCCCAGAGATTGGGGATCGTGAGGTTTTGATAAAAGTTGCAGCCGCTGGCATCAATCGACCGGATGTAATGCAAAGGCAGGGAAATTACAATCCACCTCCAGGTGCCTCACAAATTCCTGGACTTGAAGTGGCTGGGGAAGTGGTTGCTGTTGCCTCTGGGGTCACTGAGTATAAAGTCGGGGACAAAGTATGCGCCCTGGTTGCTGGAGGAGGATATGCAGAATACTGCAATGCCCCAGTTCCACAGGTTTTGCCGATTCCAGCAGGATTATCAATGGTTGAAGCTGCTGAAGGAAACTCAT
>CAJXNF010000524.1 GCA_913056375.1 uncultured Pseudomonadota bacterium
GGACAAACTTTTCTAGAATCACAACTACGAAAAATCCGAAGAATTCGAGAGATGATTGGGGATCGTTCGATTGCGCTGGAAGTCGATGGAGGAATTAAACCTGAAAATATTGGAAAAGTCGTCGAGGCAGGTGCCAATGTAGTCGTGGCCGGCTCAGCAGTCTTTCAGGGTGGAACCTCAGCTGATTATAAAAAAAATTTGGATTCACTGCGGAAAGCAGCTAACGCTAACTAAACTCCCAAATAACGGCGGATTAATTCAGGGTTTTGCCGAAGCTCTTTGCTCGTCCCCTCCCAAACAATCCGTCCACGTTCCATCAGAAAATGTTGATCAACCAAACGCATCAGTTGCTCAAGGTTTTTGTCGATTAACAAAATTGATTGACCCTGCTCCTTTAGGGATTTCAAAACTCTCCAAATTTCATCTCGAATCAGTGGCGCAAGTCCTTCTGTGGCCTCATCCAGGATCAACAACTTAGGATTAGTCATTAAAGCACGGCCAATTGCCAGCATTTGTTGTTCTCCCCCAGAGAGAGACTTGCCCAATTGGTCTCTCCTATTCTGAAGAATTGGGAACAAATCATAAACTTTTTGGAGATCCCAAGCTGAGCTTAGATTGTGCCGATTCGCTGCGGTTGCGAGTAAATTTTCTCGGACAGTCAGCAATGGAAAAATCTGACGCCCCTCAGGAACCAAACCGATACCCAGCCGGCTGATTCGATATGCTGGCCATTGCTGAACTTCCTGACCAGAAAATCGAACTCTACCTGAGCTTGCTTGAGTAATCCCCAGCAGGGAGCGAATTGTGGTCGTTTTGCCCATTCCGTTACGTCCAAGAAGGGACACCACAGTTCCAGAATATACTTCCAGATTTACACCAAACAGAACTTGAGACCTTCCATAGGCTGCTTGCAGATTTTCAATTTGCAACAGGGATTTCATGCTCACCCAAATAGGCACTACAAACTTCTGTATTCTCTCGAATTTCACTAGGTGCACCGGTGGCAATCACGTGCCCATAAACCAAAACGGAAACACGATCTGCAACAGAAAATACTGCATCCATGTCATGTTCAATTAACAGCATCGTGATCTTGCCCTTCAATTGCTGCAGCAGTTCGACAACCTTCAAACTTTCCTCAGGCCCCATCCCTGCCATTGGCTCATCCAGTAGCAACAATTTAGGTTCTAAAGCCAAGGCCATTGCCAGTTCTAATTGACGTTGTTGTCCGTGTGCCAAAGCATAAGCTGGGATCTCTGATTCTTGATCAAGGCCAACCTGCTTTAAATATTCTGTGGCTTTTGATCGTAATTCAAAATCATTACGAGCTACTTTCCAAAATCGAAAACTGTGTCCTTGTTGACTTTGAAGAACCAAAGTCACATTTTCCAAGGCGCTGAATTCAGGAAAAATCGATGTGATTTGGAATGATCGAACTAGCCCCAATCTTGGGCGAATTGCCTCTGGAACCTGTAAAAGATTTCTTCCATCAAATTGAATCAGGCCTGAATCAGGTTGTAGCGATCCGCTCAACAGTGAAATCAATGTTGTCTTGCCTGCTCCGTTAGGCCCGATCAAAGCGTGGAGTTCTCCGTGCTTAATTTGCAGACTGAGATTATCAGTGGCAGCAACTGCTCCGAATGTCTTGTGGAGCTGCTCAATTTGCAAAAGCGCCATCGACCCCTTTTATCTGCTTGAACACCAACGCATGTAGACCCCCTTTTGCAAAAAGTACAATGCCGATGAGGAGTGGACCGAAAACTAACCGCCAGTGTTCGCTAAACAGGTACAGCCCTATTTCTTGAAACAGCAGAGGGAGAAATTCCTCGAGCAGCAGGAAGACAATCGCTCCCAGAATTGGCCCAGTCCAAGTTCCAATACCTCCGAGGATCACCATGATCAGCAGGTCCCCCGAGCGAGTCCAATGCAAAAAATCGGGACTCACAAACTCCATGTGATTTGTCAACAGAGCACCGGAAAGGCCTGCCAAAGCACCTGCAATCACAAAGGCCACCAGCATGTAGGGGTAAGGCGGAACTCCAATGGCTTTCAGACGTGTTTCATTCTGCCGCAGTGCATGCAATACCATCCCAAATCGAGACATGGAAAGCCTTCGCAAAAACCATGTTGCCAGACCTAGTGTAACTAAGCTGAGCCAATACATTTGCCGATCTTCACCCAAATCAAGACCAGGGATTTTGTTTCGTCCATCCATCATCATCAGGCCGTCATCTCCGCCATATTGTTCCAAGGAAACAAAGAAGTAGAAAAGCATCTGAGCAAATGCCAGAGTGATCATGATGAAGTAGATGCCTCTAGTTCTGAGACATAGAGCACCAATTCCAAGCGCCACTATCCCAGAAACAATCATGGCGAATGGGATAGAGATGAATCCCTCCAGGGTTC
>CAJXNF010000525.1 GCA_913056375.1 uncultured Pseudomonadota bacterium
TTTGTAATGTTATTAGCAGGGTTTTGTCAAATTGCCGTACAAGGGGGCCTGTTAAGAATTTTAATTAAAAAATTTGAAGAAACTAAATTAATCGCAAGTGGATTTGTTAGTTTAATATTTGGTTTTGCTTTAATTCCAACAGAAAATGTTTTTTTAATGCCTCTTGCAATTATATTTTTAAGCTATGGTATTGGAATATCCAATCCTTGTATTAACAGTATTTTGTCAAAAAAATCTGAGAACAACAAAGGATTAGTTCTTGGAACGGGCTATTCTTGCCAGGCTGCAGCAAGATTTATTGGACAGCCATTAGCAGGTTTCATTTTTTTATATTATGGAAAAAACATGACTTTTTATTTACATTTATAATTTGCATTCATCTTTGATCAAGAAACGTCGCCGATTTGAATAAAGATGAGCGAGATTGTCAACCAAAAACGCTTTCCAAAGACTCATTTCTTACTTTCCAGTAGGTATCAATTAAAATTCAACCAGCGCTTTTGTTTTAGCCGAGCTGCACAGCCTTCTCTTGAGCCTCCAGGGCCAGTCGACAAACGGTAAAACAGTGATCATGAGTCATCGTCAGTTCTGTACGATCTCTGATGTCTTGGAGAAATTGCTCAAAGTAGGTGATCGGGACGCTGCTACAGTCAATCCGTTCATAGCGATCTTGATTGACCAGCATCAGATGGTGTTTCCCTTCTTCGACCAGCATATCAATGTACTTCCGCAACTCCAGATAGCCTTCCGTTCCTTGGATGAAGAGCCGACCATCACCCCAGGTAGGCAATGCATCTGGCGTATACCAGTCTACTCGGATAAAGCCGTTGGCAGTCGGACTCCGGAGAACAATTTCTCCATAGTCTTCAAATTCTGGCAAGGTTGGATTGGCATAGTTGCCAACAGAGCTTGCTGTGATTTCAGCGTCCTTGGATCCGGTTAGCCAAAGAAATTGGTCAATCTGGTGCGAAGCGATATCAATCAGAATCCCTCCATACTGGGCCTTTTCGTAGAACCAAGGTCTGCGTAAATGAGAGTTGTGACGATGGGGTCCAAGCCCTACTGTTTGAACAACTTTCCCAATCGCTCCCTGCTCGATCAGCTCCTTGGCCTTCAGTGTTGCAGGAACTTCGAAGTGTTCAGAAAAATCTATGCTGTAACGAGCGCCAGTCTCTTCACGAACCTGCATGACGGCCCGTAGCTGCTCCTGAGTAATCACACCTGGTTTGTCGACCATCACATCCTTGCCGTGGCGCATAGCTTCGATACAGATTTCAGCACGCTCTGCAGGAATACCTGCGCATACAATCAACTGGATGTCTTCACGCTGATAGAGAAGTTCTGGGGACTCGAAACGAGGTACATCAGGAAATCGGCGAGTGAAGCCTTCCAAGGGCTCTGCCTCATCTCGGGTATAGTACCCAACACACTTGGCACCAGCAGCCAGCAGGCCCTCCGTCATTCCATAGATGTGGCGATGGTCCAGGCCCACGCAGGCAAATTGAATCATAAGGCTAACCTTTCAATAAGATTTGTTCATGGCAGCAGCATCAACAGCAACGGTGACGGTTTCTTTCCGATAATTGCTGTTGGCAATTCTCTGTTCCAGATGACGCCAGTACTGGTCTCCATCGAGGGGCATTGGAACACTTTGATTTTCGAACGTCGAGAGAAGCATCGCATTGGCCAACTCTACGCTGTGAATGCCCTCGATTGCAGGAGCAAGAAGAGGCGTTTGGTCCAATACGTTATCCACAAAATTTTGCAGGATCTCACGATGTTGGCCTCCTTTTCCATCAATCGGAATCTTCACTTCCTCGACTGTAGGCTTGCCAAAGGGCTGGTCGGTGTTGCTGCAAAATTCTGAGATTGGAACACTGTTTTTGCGTAGGCGTAAGCCACTTTCATCAGCAATCACAGTTCCGTTTTCTGCAACAATTTCCAAGCGGTTGGTTCCCGGAGTTTCGCCAGTGGTCGTGATAAAGCTACAGGTGGCTCCGTTTTCGTAGGTCAACAAGGCCGTGACATCATCTTCGACTTCAATATCGTGCCATTGACCAAATCGACACTGCGCCCAAACTTGGGTGGGGGTACCAAATAACCACCAGAGCAGATCCAGTTGGTGCGGACACTGGTTCAACAAGACACCGCCTCCTTCTCCACGCCAGGTCGCTCGCCATCCCCCGCTTCGGTAGTAAATGTCTGGGCGAAACCAGTCGGTAATGATCCAATTCATTCGTCGTAGATTCCCCAACTCTCCATTGCCGATCATTTCACGAATACGCTGATAGCGGGGATCTGTCCTTTGATTAAACATGGCACAAAAAACCTGCTCTTTGCGCGGCCGCTGCTCATAGGCTTTGATCAACTCCTGGCAAGCATTCTTCTGCACCGCAATT
>CAJXNF010000526.1 GCA_913056375.1 uncultured Pseudomonadota bacterium
AATTCAGCAACCCCACTCAGATGAGTAGGTGTCTTGACAGGCACTGTCTGACCGGCTCTGGCTCCAGAGGCAATTGTTCTGGAAGTTCGAAACGCTTTCCCCAAGCCTGTGACCTGGGCAACTGGACCCAAGAGATTAACGAAAGCCGTTAGGTAGTAAGGCCCCATGTCCAGCATAGGGCCTCCTCCAGGGAGATAGTAAAAGTCAGGATCCGGATGCCATAACTCATGACCAGGAACCATCATGAAAGCGGTGCAGGCCAGGGGATCACCAATCTTCCCAGAATCCAGCAATTGTCGTGTTTTCTGATGCGAACCACCAAGAAAAGTATCTGGAGCAGAACCAACTCGTAATCCTCGATCTTTTGCGAGAGCAAGCAATTCAATTCCTTCGTTGACATTCAAACCAAGGGGTTTTTCAGTATAAACGTGCTTGCCGCTCTCTAGAACTTGTTTGGCAACTGAGATATGAGATTCGGGAGTCGTCAAATTCAGGATAATCTCAATAGATTGATCTTGGAGGAGAGAATCAATGGATTGAACTTGCAATCCCCATTGATCTGCCTTTGCCTGTGCTCGTTCGCTTTTCAGGTCAGCACAACAGGCAATGTTCAAGATCGGGAAATTTTTGGAGGCGTTTAGATAAGCATCAAAGATATTGCCACATCCAATGATACCAACCTTGACTGGGGTCATGTTTTTGCCTGAAAGAGTGTCTGTAAACAATGAAATCTTTGTAAGATTTCAGATGAAAAAACCATCAATGAAACTCACAATTTAGGGATTCATTCAATACATAATTATTCTTTTATCGATCCAGATGTAAGCCCAGAAATTATATATTTCTGGGCTGCTAAAAATATCCCAACGGCAGGTAATAGTGTAAGACTGACATAAGCAAGAATTTTCGGCCAATCAGTCATATATTCTCCTCTAAAGACCATAATTCCAAGTGGCCATGGATAAAGATTTTCTTCATTGATCATAATCAATGGCAATAGATAATTATTCCAACTATTAATTAGTGCTATCACACTTACTGTAGCAATGATTGGCAGTGAAAGAGGAAGCGTTATCCGAAAGTAAAAACTACTATAAGTGCAACCATCAATAAAGGCTGAATCGAAAAGATCTTTGGGCAACTCTTTGAAAAAACCCCGAAACAGCAAAATTGCAAAACCAAAATTAAATGCGACCTGTGGTAAAACTACAGCCCATACGGTGCCAAGCTACTCAAGATCTCGAACACGAAGAAAAAGTGGTAAGATTGCAGTCGCAAAAGGGAATAAAAGTCCGAGTAATAGATAGTTAAATAAAAATTTACTTCCTAAAAAATGGATATGAGCAAAGACAAAAGCAGCCATTGACGATAAGAATACTGTAAGAAATATTGTCAAAAATAATTATCATAAATAAATTTTTAACATCAACAATCCCGGTTGCTAATCTTCCCATCAGGTAGAGTCGTACTACAAAATTTTGCCTCTGAAATGGAGGCGTTGGTTAGGTTGGCCTTGTATAAATCTGCTTTGCTAAGATCAGCAAACATCAAGTTGGCACTGCCCAGATTGGCATGCCGCAAGTCTGCACTCACTAGCAAAGTACCCTCAAGGTTCGCCTGACGGATCTTTGCGCTATCTAATTTGGCACCTGTCAAGTCTGCTACACTGAGATTGGCTTCGGTCAGATCCGCATTGCTCAGGTTGGCTTTTTTCAAGGCTGCTCCACTGAGATTGGCTCGCCGCAAATCCATACCAGATAGATCAGCTCCTTCGAAATCTCCTGTGGGACAACTGTTGGTGTCTTTTAGTTTCTGCAAATCTTCTTGATTCATAAATATCTCAATTAGGTATTTTGGACGATTGATTAAATCAGTAAAAGGGAGGGCGATATGCATATTGTAATTTTGGCTCACAAAAGAGTTTGCATTCCTAGTCTGCTACCACTGGGTAGTCAAGTCATTCACAACACATCATTTTTCTCCTTCAACAAATCCAACTCATGCAAAGTCCTAGAATTCAAGAAATCGAATTTACACTCTTTGAGGTCAGTATCCCCAACATTGCGGCCGATCCTTCGGGATTTGGAGTTTGGTACGAGCCTGGAGTAGGTACACCCCAAAAACGGTTTGGTGTCCGAATTTTCACGGATGAGGGGGTAGTTGGAGAGTATGTTCCTCCAAGGTCTCGGGCCACAGTCTTAATGTCTGCAGGGGTTGCCTTGGCTCACGCTCTCCTCAACAAACCAGCCTTGGAGAGGGAGAGACACTATCAAACGATGCGGAGACTCACCAAACATGTTGGCGAAGCTGGTATTGGGGCTCTGGACATTGCACTTTGGGATCTGGCTGGCAAATGTTGTGGTCTCTCGATTGCCCAAATGTT
>CAJXNF010000527.1 GCA_913056375.1 uncultured Pseudomonadota bacterium
GAATGATCAGAATGTTTTCGTTCTTCCAGTTCATAGAGAAGGCACCTGAATCAAGGAGTTGAAGGTATTAATTTATACTATGATTTTAGGCTTAAATCGGATGGGAACGCAAGGATTTCTGGGAAATCTATGATGAGAAGTGCAGATGCGAAGGTGTTGTGACAGGACTAGGGAAGAAGAGACTCCCGGGTTTAGTTGAATTTTTTGATCTGGTTATGAAATCTCCCTTCAGTTGTAGTAATTCATCTAATTTGCTGAATTTACCGGAGTAAGTTGACTAGCAGCTTCCAAGGCAGTTTCTGGTTTCTTCAGTTTCAAAGCGAGTTGGTAACGTAGTGCGTGGTAGAGTGAGGCCGCAGCATTGGAAGACTCCGGCTGCATTTGCTGAAGACGACGCTGGGCTTCTTCTGTGTTACCGCTGCGTAGATTGATGCGAGCAAGCGTCAAAGTGACATAGAGCGAAGTTTTGGAAGAATTTTCCAAGCGCTCAAGCATATCATAGATCGTCTGGTTGTTGCCGGTGTCAGTGTAGAGTCGTTCCAACTCATCGAGTAGGCGAGGTGTCCCATTCTGTTCGAAACTCGTTCGCAGCAATTCGGCTGCCTTGATTGACTGACCGTTCTGGTGCAGATGATGCGCTTCGCTGATCGCTGCTGAAACAGAATAGAGGTGCTTGATTGCTTTTTTGCCACCAGGCAAATACGCCATATTCCAGTTGTTGAGAAGTTCAGGTTCCTGCTCTGCGGCAAGATGTAGCCTTTGCTCATGCCGGGATCGCACTTGATTGCCAATCACACCGTCGGGATACAGCTCCAAAATATGTCGCTCCTGTCGCACACAGGCGGGCCAGTCTCCACGTTGGACATAGACTTCGCGCAATCCCATCAAGGCCTCTGGATGATTATGAGCCAATCGGTCAATTTCATGGCTCAACTGCTCTGCAATCCCCCACTCGCCAACTTCCAAGGTGAACTGCTGATAAGGTAGCAAGACTTCCAACTCATTTGGGAATTCCTGCCGTAGCTGAAAGAATCCCTGTAGCATACGTGGAGTATCCCAGATGTAGCGCTTGCTAACTAAATTTTTCACTCGAATATCTAGCGGAGCTCTTCGTGGAGTGATTCGAGCAAAGAGACGCTTTACTCTTCTCAGGTCACAGGACAAAACAGCACGGTGAAAATCACGATAGGTTTCAATTCTGCGCTGTTGCCGAGCTTTTTCCAAAGACACTCGAAAGCGCTGGAAGAAGCGGTCTGGGTGCAGTACCAAAGACCGCAACTCAGAGGCCAGAAAGCCTAGGACAGAGAAAACGAGCATTACTGCCCACAGGGGAATATTCAGCGAAAGGGAAGGCGACAGGTATAAGAAAATCGTGTCGCTATTGAGGATCGCAAAGTAGCCTAGCCCGCTGAGCGCAAACAAAGCAGCTGCTAATAAGATCAGTATTCGCATGAATTCTCTTGGAGAGGTATTTTATCAACGGTGATGGTAGGGTTCACCATTGAGAATAGTAAAAGCCCGATAAACCTGTTCTAGTAAAATCAGACGAACCATTTGATGACTGAAAGTCATCGGGGATAAGCTTAGTTGTTTTGTCTGCTGTGGAAAAGCCTCCCGCTCAACACCATAGGGACCGCCCACCATGAAAGTAATCTGTGGTACGGATTGCAGATGGAAATTTTCCAGCCAGTGTGAGAGACCAATCGAGTCAAGTTGTTGACCTTGCTCGTCCAGTAAAATGCACTGCTCACCTGGGAGTAGGCGCTCTTGTAGCGCCTTGGTTTCTGCTTGTTTTCGTGTGATCTCTGGTAACGATTGCCAACGTCGTTGTGGCTTGATTTCTTCCGTAACAATATGGGCATAGTGCTGGAGGCGCTGCTGATAGATTTTCAGCCCCTCCCGCAGATAGGCTTCTTGCGTTCGGCCAATCCAGAGAAAACGGATACGGAGCATGGCATCAAGCGAGAAAATGATCTACCTCTACGGGAGCATCAGCAAAAAGTAAAGCCATGCCGTCACTAGCTCTTTCAAAGCCGTTCGTCCCGGCGAACTCAAGGCCCTATTTTCAAGGAAATTCATGAAATCAGTGACTGTTGCGGCACTTCAGCGATCTTGGTCAGATAACACCGAAGAAAACGTCCAGCGAGCAGAAGATTGGATCAGGATTGCAGCAGCAAAAGGAGCCCAACTCATCTTATTGCCTGAACTTTTCGAATCACACTACTTCTGCAAAGAGCAGCGCCCTATACATTTTGATCGTGCACATCCGGTGAAACAGCACCCAACACTGCTCAGGATGCAGCAGCTTGCTCGTGAATTGGCTGTGGTTCTGCCAGTTAGCTTCTTTGAGCAAGCTGGTCCAGTATTTTTCAATTCCTT
>CAJXNF010000528.1 GCA_913056375.1 uncultured Pseudomonadota bacterium
TCATCGATCCGCCAGATGGCAGGGTTCCCCGACGCGCAGATCCACAGTATGACTTCGATCGGGATAACTTCGGTTCTCGCTATGCGACAGGCATTGCCGATTTCAGCGGACCTGAAGCATTCCCGAATTCAGAGCGCTGCCTGCTCGGGTTCGGCAACAAAGCAGGTCCGGGCATGATGAGCGCGCTGTACAACAATACCTATCAGTTCATCCAGACGGAACAGTACGTGGTTATTCTGGTTGAGATGGCCCACGACGCGCGCATCATTCCCATTTATGCGTCACCAAAAGAAGCTCGCGCAAACCGTCGACCTGACGCCCATGAACCGTGGTTTGGTGATTCTGTAGGTTGGTATGATGATGGCATGCTTGTTGTTGAAAGCGTCAATATTAATCCGCAGCAGCTTCGTCAGAGCGCGATTCCCATCACCAAGCAAGGGCGAATTCTGGAGCGTTTCAGCCGTTATTCGGATGAGGAGATTCTCTATCAGTTTACTGTAGAAGACGACAACCTTTACTCGCAGCCATGGACCGCGGAGTTGAGTTTTTACGCAACTGCAGATCAGGTGTACGAGTACGCCTGCCATGAAGGCAATTATTCGATGCCCGGGTCATTGGCAGGAGCTAGAACCCTGGAGTTAAGACAGGAATTTGGTCTGGATTAATGCTCTGTTTTTACTTCAGGTTTCAACGTAAATGTATAAAGTTGCTGGGACCATTAAGACTCAGACCTAATCATAGGAGAATTTGAGCCCCTCTAGGCCTGCAAACCAAAACATTCGGTGTCACCTTAATTGCAGCGCACATCAATCTGGCGATTTTCGTAACTTACTATCAACACGACAGGTCTAGATGTGAACGATATATGGCTTTAATTAATTACGATTAGGCGCTCACGGTCAGCAGGCGGTAGTAATTTATCTCAGCACTTTTGGTAATCAAATCGACATCCCAAGTGACGAAATTGTAGTCGCCATTGCTGACGGCATCCGTGAAGAAGACCTTTAAGTTTCTCCCATTACGATAAAATGTTCCGCGCAGAGGAGACGAAACTAGAGTTCCATCCTCCATAATCACGTTCGCTTCTCCCTCCATAGTCCCGGAGTTTTTACTGTTGTGTGCCGCGCTGTAGGTTTGTGAGACATAAACTGTTCCATATCCATCAACAGGGCCTTCATAAATAATTTTTGTAGAAGATGGGGACGGCTCTATGCTTACTATTTTTGCTACCCCTTTTCCGTCTGGTGTAGATAGGTCCATATTAAACTCCTTTAATATTTATCGATTAATGAAGTTGATTTAAGTTCTTCAGTCAGTAACTCTGATTAGTTCGAAGGAATCCCCTTTGGCGAGTTGATGACTGACAAATAAGTTGCAATTTTCGCAACTCTCAACCTGAGCCACTATTCTCTCATTTGACCAGAGATCAAGCTTTAATTCCGCCGTTGCGTTTCTGTCCGATTGCAGAAAGATTTCGTTGCCGTATCTGGTTCCAGTAAATATCTCCGCTGAGCCATCTTCTAAATTAATGACTTGGGCTTGCACAACCCCGGCGGATTCATTGATCATAAAATAGAAGTCGTCTGCCTGAACAAACACACCGCTGAGCTGGTGATATTGAGGTCTCTCAAGTTCTATTGTGCTGGGTAATCCAGCGCATTGGCTGTATGAGTTGCTTTCGCATGAATTCAGACGCATGTTGATTGAATACTGAGTGCTAATCGCTCCAGAGTAGCATGCTGCAAAAGGCTCGATATCAATTGAACACACTTCAAAGTTCGCGAATCTGATTGAACCCGTATAAATGTCTTGGAGTCCGTTTTTTGAAACAACCATTAATAAGCCGCCAGCTTCGAGTGGCCTGAATCCATATGAAGCTGAATCGAAAGAATTCGACCAACTTCCATAAATGTCTTCCGCACCGGCGCTAATTGGCCCGATAACGACAATCAAAGCAGTAAAGTGAGGTAATAGTCTCTTCAGATTTTTTGCCATAAATCGATTCATCAAACCAAGCATCTTGGTGAGCTTTGTATTCTTAGGCATTCGTGATTTCGAGCATTTTGAGATTCTGCAGCTAAGATTCACTAGCTCACTTCAGTCCACTTCCTGGAAAACATGAATTTGCAGTTTTTCGATTCTGATTGATGCCTTTCTGAGTTAGCGGCACTTAAGCTTGATTTATTACATCATGTGACTAACGTTTCCGAGTGTTGCAGAAACTTACACCGGATGAAGAAGCTTAGTTCTTGATTAATATGATGATATTAATGCACAAAATCAGTGCGGTGAGTCAGATGTGAAACTGGATAAGACAGGCACCAGGTTACGAGATAAAGGTATTGACTGAGAGCCGCAAAGAGTCCATTTTTAGATCTC
>CAJXNF010000529.1 GCA_913056375.1 uncultured Pseudomonadota bacterium
TGGACAGCCCGCCAGCCATGGGCACCGAGGCAAGAGAATTCCCGGTTCTATTGGTCAGTGTGCCTTTCCATCCCGTGTCTTCAAGGGCAAGAAGATGGGTGGCCAATTTGGTAATACCCAAGTAACCACTCAAGGTCTGACCATCGTCAAGATCATTGACAATGAGCGACTTGTCTTGATCAAGGGTGCTGTTCCTGGTCCCAATGGTGGCTTGGTTACGATCCGAAAGTCCTGATTCGGTCTCAGTATATTTTGAAGCGCTTGAAACCCCAGGCGCTTCCTTCCCACCGCTTCCTTCTTCTGATCTCCTGCAAATCCTGTTAAAGTAAATTTTCTTGCGGATTCAACTATCCTAATTTCGCAGTGAAAACGTCTTTATCTGCAACAAATTCCATGTCACAAAATCCCCAAAAGTCCCCCCTGCTTCCTGAATGGAAAGAGGAAGACTACCGGCAAATGAATGAGTGGCTTCAGCGTCACCGGATCACCGAAGTCGAATGTCTGATTCCTGATTTAACAGGAATTGCCCGCGGAAAGATCATGCCCGCTGACAAGTTTTTGCGTAAGGAAGGTCTTCGTCTGCCGGAGAACCTTTTTCTGCAGACAGTAACGGGTGACTGGGTGGATGAGAAGAAGATTGAAGCGCTGAATCCTGCAGATGGAGACATGAACCTGCAGCCAGACCCCAGCACGATCTGTCTCGTACCTTGGGCCCAAGAACCTACCGCCCAGGTGATTCATGATTGTTTGCACATGGACCGTAGCGCTATTGAAATTTCCCCACGCAATGTGTTGCGCAGAGTTTTGTCACTCTATGAGAAAGAAGGCTGGGGGATCGCTATTGCACCAGAGTTGGAATTCTACCTAACAAAAATCAACAAGGATCCTGATTATCCACTAGCACCTCCAGTGGGTAGATCTGGTCGGCCTGAAGCAACCGGTCAATTTTATGGAATTGATGCGCTCAACGAATTCGACCCGCTCTTTGAAGACATGTATGACTACTGCGAAGCCCAGCAGCTAGACATTGATGCGTTGACTCACGAAATGGGCCCTTCGCAAATGGAAATTAATTTCATCCATGGCGATCCCTTGCGGCTAGCTGACCATGTCTATCTGTTCAAGAGAACCATGCGTGAGACTGCATTCCGGCATAAAGTCTATGCGACATTCATGGCCAAACCAATGGCGAACCTTCCAGGTAGCGCTTTACATCTTCACCAAAGCCTGTTTGACCTGCGAAGCAAACGCAACCTGTTTGCTGATGAAGAGGGGAAACACACTCCCCTGTTTCTATCCTTCATTGCTGGACTGCAGACCTATCTACCGGAAATGATGCCGATGATCGGTCCAAACGTGAATTCCTACCGGCGGATCATCCCGAATACGGCTGCGCCAATCAACGTACACTGGGGTGTGGACAATCGTACGGTGGGGCTGAGAGTTCCCTTTGCAGAACAAGCGGACATGCGGGTTGAGAATCGACTGCCTGGTGCCGATGCCAATCCGTACCTGGCGATGGCAGCCTCACTGGGTTGTGGCTATCTTGGGATTCGCCAGGGTCTTCAGCCCGATGAACCTCTCACGGATAGTGCCTACTATCGGGATTACAGTCTCCCACGTAGCCTCTCGGAGGCCGTAGCTCTCTTTGAAGACAATCCAGTTGCCAAGGAATTGTTTGGCGAGAAATTCGTCCAGATTTATTCTGCTGTCAAACGCACTGAGTATGAGGCTTTCTTCCAAGTGATCAGTACTTGGGAGCGGGAGTTCCTGTTGTTAAATGTGTGAGAAAGCTGCGGAGCATTCTCTCAATCAAGCCTTCTAAAACAACCTGGTTCAAACGGGATCCATCTGTGTCACCAAATTCTTCGCCTAAACTCGCCTATGCCTTGGATCATCAGTACTTGGAGCGAGTCTACGCAGGTGTATTAGGAAAGATCATTGGGGTCTATTTAGGAAGACCCTTTGAAGGTTGGGAATACGAGCAGATTTCTAATCAATTAGGAGATATCAACTACTATGTTCATGAGAAGTTAAACGTTCCGTTGATTGTCACAGACGATGATATCTCTGGAACCTTTACCTTCATCAGAGCTTTGGAAGATTATGGTTACTCCAAGGACATTACTCCGGCTCAGATTGGTCATACCTGGCTGAATTACATCATTGACCGCAAGGCGATTCTCTGGTGGGGAGGAATGGGCAACTCTACCGAACATACAGCGTTTCTGAGACTTAAGCAGGGAATTGAAGCACCTCAAAGTGGTTCGATGGAACTCAACAGCAAGGTGGTGGCAGAACAGATTGGAGCTCAAATTTTTATTGATGGCTGGGCGATGGTTGCTCCTGGCGATCCTGAGCTTGCTGCAGATT
>CAJXNF010000530.1 GCA_913056375.1 uncultured Pseudomonadota bacterium
TGCAAAAATCCCATACAACGATCGATGAACTCTATCAAAAATGGCAAAGTGTGAGCGCTGAAGATTTCTTCAGCACTACGGACCCCTACAACCAGAGCTTGTTCTATCCTTACGCAGACTCATCAGACACAAGCTTCCTTGGCCTGGAAGACTCTCTGGGGGGCAAGCTCATTTCCCAGCTTGATGCTGTAGCACGAATGATTCACTTGGGAAAAACGGACTATGGTTTCAAGCGGCAAATTTTCTTTGTTCTACACGGAGGTTTTGACACTCATGGAAGCCAGGCAGACGTCCATCCGGTACTTTTGCGAGAACTCAGTCTCGGACTTTGGAAATTTCAGAAAGCTCTCGAAGAATTGGGATTGGAAAACAACGTAACAACTTTCACGATGTCTGACTTCGGTCGCACCATGAGCAACAATGGCGATGGGACAGATCACGCGTGGGGTGGGCATCACATTGTGATGGGTGGCGATGGCAGCAACACTGCTGGGCATCTCAAGGGTGGACAATTATTGGGCACAGTACCCAATGTCACCCTAGATGGGAACGATGACTATTCTGACAAAGGCCGTATCATCCCAACTACTTCCCAAGATCAACTCAATGCTACCATCTGCCAGTGGTTTGGGGTACCTACGGCTGATATAGAAACAGCACTTTTTCCTAATCTCACGAATTTTCCTACAAAGTACCTCAATCTGTTTTCCTCCTAAATTCATGAAACTCACCACAATCAACACGCAGTTGGTCTTCTGACTGATTGCTGAGCACAACCAACTCTTACTAGATTCAGTTGCTGAATCCACCGATCTCAAATCACTACCACGCAGTAAACTCACTATGGATTCCCAGAAATCCTTGCGTTCCCATCCGATTTAAGCCTAAAATCATAATATAAATTAATACCTTCAACTCCTTGATTCAGGTGCCTTCTCTATGAACTGGAAGAACGAAAACATTCTGATCATTCTCAGTATTCTGATCCTGGCGATTTTCATGGTGAACACCTTTGGCGGTGATTCACGACGTGAGCAGAACATGAACGAGATGATCTATTCTGATTTCATTGCTCGAGCCAATATGGGTGATATCGCCAGCGCTCAATTCATTGGAGATACTGTGGTGGAGGGTTTCACCAACGATGGCATGGCCTATCGCACCTTTGTTCCTCCCAATGATGTTGGCTTGACCGAGCTGCTGCGTGAGAAAGATGTTCAACTGAACTACCTGCCAGAGCCGGAAACTCCTTGGTATCTCAACGTCCTAATTCACTGGGGGCCTTTCATCCTGATCTTTGCGATCTGGATCTTCCTGATGCGCCGAATGCAAGGGGGAGCTGGGAAGCTGTTCTCTCTGGGGCGAAGTCGAGCACAGCGAATCGAGCCCGATCAACACCAGGTGACTTTTCAAGATGTTGCGGGGGCTGATGAAGCAAAGGAAGAATTGAAAGAGACCATCGACTTTCTCAAAGATCCTGCCAAGTTTCGTCGCTTAGGTGGACGGATACCCAAAGGCGTACTGATGTCAGGACCTCCAGGTACTGGCAAAACCCTACTAGCAAAAGCCGTAGCAGGTGAAGCAGGAGTACCGTTTTACAGCATCAGCGGATCAGACTTTGTCGAAATGTTTGTCGGCGTTGGAGCAAGCAGAGTACGTGACTTGTTTGAAGAAGGTCGCCGCAATGCACCCTGTATCCTCTTCATCGATGAGATTGATGCTGTCGGGCGCAGTCGTGGAGCTGGGATGGGAAGCGGAAATGATGAGCGGGAACAGACCCTGAATCAGTTACTTGTAGAGATGGATGGCTTTGATGCGACTGAAGGAATCATCGTGATTGCCTCTACCAACCGGCCTGATGTCTTAGATCCTGCCCTCATGCGACCAGGACGATTCGACCGACAGGTCTATGTATCTCTACCTGACGTTCGTGGTCGGGAAGCGATTCTTGGAGTACATGCGGCAAAAGTCCGGATGGCACCCGATGTGGAACTCCGCATTATTGCCCGAGGGACACCAGGGTTTTCTGGCGCTGATCTACGGAACCTGATTAATGAAGCCGCTCTCTTCGCTGCACGCTCCAACCGGAAAGAGATTACCTTGGCTGAATTAGAGTGGGCCCGAGATAAAGTAATGATGGGTCCGGAGCGCAAGAGCATGGTCATGTCGGAAGACGAGCGCAAAACCACAGCCTATCACGAAGCAGGGCATGCTCTAGTATCTGCCCTCTTGCCTAATGCAGATCCAATCCACAAGGTGACGATCATTCCACGTGGACGGGCTTTGGGAGTGACAGCCTACCTTCCAGAGAATGATAATCGTTCCTACGACGTCGAATATCTGAGCAACCGGATCACGATCGCAATGGGTGGA
>CAJXNF010000531.1 GCA_913056375.1 uncultured Pseudomonadota bacterium
GGCAGAATTGATGACTGCAGTGATCGCCAAACAAAAATCTGTGACCAATGAAGTAATTCAGCTTCGTTCCCGCTTCAGCGAAGTCCAGTACTGCTAAGAGATTATTCTTTCGCGCTATACACAGTTGGGATTGGCTAGGTCAGTCCCAACTCCCACCTTTGTCGAATCAAGTAAAATCTTTAGAGATTTAGAAACACAACCCGAGTAGCGTCTTCTGTTTCTAGGACCGTTTTTCTTTGCTGGGAAACGGAGATCGAAGAGGAAGAAAGAAATGAGGGAGGAGACCGGAGCCTGAAGGTTATCAGGCTCCTATGGGGTCAGCTTAGAAAGATGAATTTTCAATCAATCCAAGAACGGTTCGTGGAACCTGATTGGCTTGAGCGATCATAGCTGTGTTGGCTGAGAGCATGATCTGATCACCAGTCAACTGGGACATTTGCTGAGCCACATCAGCATCTCGGATGGTTGACTCTGCGCTGGTCAGATTTTCTTCTGCAATGCGGAGACTGTTCAGATTACTTTCCAGAGCGTTCTTCTGGAATGCACCAAGATCAGATCGTAGTGTTGAAATTTGATCAATTGCAGCATCCACAACTCGATTGGCGTCTTGAGCTCCTTGCAGGGTAGTCACATCTATGTCTGCAAGACTTTGGAAACCACTGCTATTCTCAATTCCCTGCCCAAGCATGAATGCTTTCACATTCTTGAGGGACAGCCGCTCACTTTGTCCAGCATTCGGACCAAGTTGAAACTCATTCGAGAACTGTGCTACGTGGACATATCCTTCTGGACCCCCACCAACAACTTCCTCGTTAGTTTCCTCGATGAATTCTGTTCCGACCTGAACACCACGCTGATCTAGCACTGGCACTTCCTTCAAGCCAATCTCTCGCTCGTAAGCAACAGTGACTCCGCTGGCTTTTGTACCATCAATCGCGGTCAGGAACTGACCATCACCCATCGCGATCTGCCCCGCAATCGTTCCTTCTACATTTTTCCCTGCTCGGGAGAAGGCAGCAACGTTTGCTTCTTCAGAACCAATACCTGCGATGGAACTTGTTACTGAGAAAAGGGCTTTGTCCCCGAAATCGTTATGGCGAACCGTCAACAGTCCATTGGGATCCATGAATGTGTGCAGTGCCAATCCCGCTTCATCAATTGCAGACTGAAGACGATTGACAACAATGGTTCGGATGTCACGTGACATGTCTTCTGGGGGGAATCTCTGTGGATTCTCAATAGCATTCTTACGAATCTTTTCAATTTGCTCGCGGAACTCTCCGTAGCGCGTGTCGATAGTGGCATTTTTACCTCCCTCATTGAGGAAGAGCACCAAGCCTTCTCCCATATTATCGACATCAATCGGAATAGTTCCCTTCTTTTCAGCTCGTGTAGCGACCTGGGTGATGTCAATTTCAAACCCGTCTTCAGGAGACATATTGGTGTAGGCTTCTGCCGAAATGAAACGAAGATTTTCACCAACGGTTGTTCCGTTGACGCCCATCGATCCATCCAAGAGATTTTTTGTTCCCCAGACCGTATTTTTCGCAATTCTGTCCAATGAACTTAACAGATGTTCAATCTCTTGCTGATCTGCGGCAAGCATCTGCTTGTCATTGGTAGCTTCGTTAGCTGCATGAACTGTTAGTTGCTTCAATCGAAGCAAAATGCTGCTGATTTCGTTCAAAGCACCTTCTGCGGTCTGAACAATGGAAACAGACAGTGATGCGTTCTCGTGTGCTTGCTGCAAACCAATGATTCGCCCTCTCATTCTTTCAGAGGCAATCAAATTCGCGGGGCTGTCTGCGCCAGAATTGATACTGAGTCCTGAACTTAACTTCTGCAATGAATCCTTAACACGATCCATCGTGTTACCTGCATGGCGCAGTGAATTAAGTGAGGAAATATTATGCTTGATGCGCATGGCCTGACTCCAGGGTGAATGTTACGGTGAACAATCCAAAATGCTCTATGTCCCTGTTATCGACAGCTTGATGAAGAACTTTAGCCTGAATTTCAAAAAATTTATGTGGTTTGGATGTTTGGAGGCTTTGTCTGCGGTGGTCGTCTAGAATTTGATGGATTCAAACAGAAACGGAGGGGTCTTCGTGCTCCTATAATTTGTATGCGTTCAAGCCCAGGGCTGAGGTGAACCATCGACTTGTGCTTGGCGTAGTAATTTCATTTTCTGTTTTTTCACTCTTAGCAGAGTATATATTTCAAGAAAAAGTTTGTTCCACCTTGTCTCTTCCTAGTAGTCATCGCCTTCAGAAGATAGAAAATTAGCCTTACGATGAACTCAACTCTAAAGTGCAGCTATCACCTCGGAACCATCATTGCGCTCAGTGGAACTGCCCTGATATGGTTTCTGGG
>CAJXNF010000532.1 GCA_913056375.1 uncultured Pseudomonadota bacterium
GGATTTGGATTTGGGGCCGGTGGCATATCTAGAGGATGGTAGAAATGTGCTTGCAGTCATCCCTAGGGCTTTGCCTAGAGATTACTTGATTAGCAAATTAAGCAAAATTGGATTGAATGGGTTCGCAAATGATTTGAGAAGATTTGAGCATGCATGGGTCAGAGTTTCTGGAAGATTGGTAAGTGATAGTTGGGAATCAGAATTAGAGCCAATAACAGTCTTGGGATACGAGGCGAGTTCGAGATGTAAATTCCCATGGTCTTCATCTCATTTGGATTTGTGCAAACGTCTAGGGTTACCGATCCGTGTTGATTCCTCGGAACTTTCAGGCTCCAAAGAAGCAGCGATTAGAGTTGCTGTCCGGCGCTGAGTTTATCGTCTGTGGTAATTTCCGCCAATTGTCCCAAAGAAGGAGCCCAATGGGCAATGACTGCAGATGCTACGCATCAAGAATACGGTACCTCACCGACCTCGGCGCCGGGACAGCGCCGAGGTCAAAGCGGATGTGTTTGATTGATTGAGCTAGTATTAGGAATACTCTTGATATTCTTTTCAGCAGCATGGGGCACAATAAAATGGATAGATGAAAGGACTGATTCGAAGGTAGTATTCTTCCTGCCAGCAGGACTGCTACTGGCATTGATACTGAGTACTACTACTGACTACTTCACTTTCTTTGTATGTACCTTCTTAACGGCACCAATAATTACTATGTTGATAGTTGTCGGGATTCAGCAAGGGAATCCGTTATTTTTGAAAGAACAAAATCAAACATACATACGACATCAAACTTTAGGAAGTCCTGGAAAATCTAGAAAACAAGCGCCAAAAAGAGACTTGAACAGAAAACTGGCGCCCAGTTATATCCGGGCTTATGACCGATTAATTGCTCACATTCAGGCAAATGGTGGCGAAATTAAATCAAGAGAAGACGGCATAGAACGCCTAGAAAAAATTGGACTTGATACTACCGCTGAAATTTTCTTCTCAAGTCCATATGTTTTGAAGGTATTAGGATTAGAACACAAATCACAGGTTGATGATGAAAATAGAACATCCAATGAAGAAGTCATTGGTGATGAATGGTGGGAAGAGGGCTACAAGGTCAAATCAGAAAGTAAATCATCAGACAATACCGATACTGGTGATCTATGTGGCCATCCTGGATGTGAAAATACAGTAAGCGCATTCGATTTCAGATGCTACACATGTCGAGGCCGATTCTGCCCTCAGCATGTTGGACCAAACATCAATTGTCAATTATGCTCTGATTGATCACAAGTAGACATTTTTCTGATTTATTGAAGACTCAGGAACTAGCCCTCGTTCTTTGATAGCCGATACCATTTGTTTGCCGGATTTACTGTGGCCGTACATTACAGCTCCGGGACTAACTCGCTCGTTCCAATGTCTTTGGAAGACAGCAGCGTCTTCCTTATTCTTGCAGAGGACCTTCGGAACCGAGTGGAACATCGCAAGCTTGTCCCGCTTTGAACGAACGTATTTTGCTAGAACTTCCGGTAGCATGTTACTGAGCCAATTGTCCGTGATTATCTTCACTTCTCTGGGAATGACATACCTAGGGTTATCTAGAGGCCCCAGTATTTCCTGCATCGCCGATGCAAAAATCGCTGACTCGCTCTCATTTGCGTCCTTCAGATATGCTCGCATCCAACCCCCATCTCGGGAACCTCCTCCAATTTCCGCATAGGAGTTAATCAATTGCAATTCCTTGAGCGAAAAGACAACTGCTTCCCCTATCGAAAGCACCAGTGAATGGTTGCTTATCTTAGCCAGGGCAATGCCATTCGCAGGGAAGGCGTTCTCATTACCCAGTCTCACTTTGATTTCCACAGCCTCTTTGGGTTCAGCATTGAATGGTTGTCCAATCTTCCAAAGTGCCCTTGTTCTAGCCCTATTTTTTGCTCTAAGTAACATCTCTTCATTGAAGATATTCATGGTCTCCGATACACCCTCAGGTTTGGCTTCCGTAAATGCAGCGTGAACGTGGCCCACTCCTTTCTCTATCGCACCATCATCTCCAACACCGTAGAGCTGTTTGTGCTTTCTTTGGAACCTAAGGTAATCATCGAAGCCTTTCTGATACTCATCTGCTAGACAGATAATATCCCAATTATTTGCTACCTTCTCCGGCCAATGCTTGTCTAGCCTAAATGACCTACCTCTCAACTGATTTATACTCATGCTCGTAGTTACTGTGGTCAAATCGATTAGAACATTGATCCTACTTGCATCCCAGCCCTCTCCGAGTAGCCCTCTGGTACCTACAAGGCAGTTCGTCACACCTTCTTGGAATAATTCTGTAATCATCATAGTGTAAAATCTAGGAAGCCAATCTTTACCCTTACCT
>CAJXNF010000533.1 GCA_913056375.1 uncultured Pseudomonadota bacterium
ATCTTCGAATTGGAGATAGCTCTGCAGAATCTGCAGTGGTTTGAAGTTCAACCTGAAGTTGTTGGAGGATTTTGGATTCCGCAGAATCCAAAGTCTTTTTCAGGACTTCCATCTGGGTCTGTAGCGCCTGTAGAAACTCAGATTCTGTTCCAAATTCTTTTTCGAGTATAGGAGTGAGGATGTGTCGCAATACGTTTCGAATAGGCTCTGCGTTGTTCATCGACTGGAATTGCTCCAGGTGAAGTAGAGTACGCTTATGTACACGATATCCTTGACGGGTGACCGTAAACTGCTTACGTCCTTCACGAACATCTGGAGGCAACACCCGAATCTTCATTTCTTTGCATTCGCCGATAAAATTGACGATCTTGTCTGGGTTAGTGATGCTGGAGTTCAGCACTGCCGCCATGAACTGCACAGGATAGTGAGCCTTCAGGTAGGCAGTCTGATAAGAAATCAGACCATAAGCTACGGTGTGAGACTTGTTAAAACCATAGCCCGAAAAGTAATCGATCAGGTCAAAAATCTCGTTCGCTTTCTCCTCTGGGCTCATCCCACGAGGTACCCCCTCAACAAATTCTGGATTTGCACAACAGCCCTCAACAAACTTTTGACGCTGCTCAGCCAATACCTCCGGAATCTTCTTGCCAATCGCTCGACGCAACAAATCAGATTGTCCCAAAGTAAATTTGGCAAGTACTTGTACTCCCTGCATGATCTGCTCTTGGTAAACCATCACGCCATAGGTTTCCTTGAGAATTTCTGCCATCAAGGGGTGGGGATAGACCACCTTCTTTCGCCCATGTTTACATTGAACAAAGTCTTCAACCATCCCAGATCCCAGAGGGCCTGGTCGATATAATGCCAAAATAGCGACAATATCTTCAAAGACGGAAGGACGCATATCGAGCAGTAGTTTTTTCATTCCAGAAGATTCCAACTGGAAAACCCCAGTTGTGTCCGCTCGACAGAACAGTTCAAAGGTAAGTTCGTCATCCATCGGAATCTTATTTAGATCCAGTTGCTCTTTCTCGGTACGGTTGCGATTGATCAATTCCAGAGCTTTGTCAATAACCGAAAGGTTGAGTAGGCCAAGAAAGTCAAATTTGACCGCTCCCTGATCCTCAGCATATTTCATTGCAAACATCGACTGCACAGTGTTGTCTTTGCCTGTACAAACAGGCATCACCTCACGGATATCCTGATCCATGATGATCACTCCCGCAGCGTGAGTACCAAGATGTGTGCTGAGATTTTCCAAGGATTTGCTTAACCGAATCAACTTCTGCTCGTTTTCTGTTCCTTCGCGCTCCATCCGGGCTAGTTCAGGTTCCTTGTCAATGGCATCCTGCAGACTGATATTGAGTTCGTTGGGGACTAACTTGGCAATCTTATCAGCTTCTGAAAATGGAAAATCCATTACCCTTGCGACCCCCCTGACAACAGCTTTGGCCTTGAGCGAACCAAAGGTCGAGATCTGGCAAACTTTTTCCGAACCGTACGTCTCACGTACATGTTCGATCACGCTATCCCTCCCTTCAACATCAAAGTCGATATCGAAATCGGGCATGCTGATACGATCTGGGTTGAGAAATCGCTCAAATAGCAAACCATAGCGTAGTGGATCAACATCCGTGATGCGCAAGGCGTAGGCAACCAGTGATCCAGCTCCAGAACCACGACCTGGCCCCACAGGAATACCGTTCTCTTTGGCCCATTTAATGAAGTCCATGACGATCAGGAAGTAACCTGGAAAGCCCATCTGTATAATGATGTCGAGCTCGAACTTCAATCGTTCATCGTAAGCTTTGCGGATTTCAGCAAATTCTTCTGAGTTTCGATCAAAAAGAAAATCGAGACGCTCTTCTAAACCAACTTCAGATACTTTTCTAAAGTAGTCATCCATCAATACCCCTTCAGGTATTGGGAATCTTGGCAGATAGTAAGTTCCAAGCTCAATTTCAATATTGCATCGTTTCGCGATTTCAACGCTATTTTCGATAGCAGAGGGAATATCAGAGAAGAGCTCAATCATCTCTTCTGATGATTTGAAATACTGCTGATCAGAGTAATCTCTTGGACGCGTCGGATCATCAAGCGTGCGCCCTTGGTTAATACAGACTCGTGCTTCATGAGCATCAAAGTCATCTTCACATACAAACATTACTTCGTTTGTTGCAACAACAGGACAACCCAGCGACTGGGCTAACTCAATGCTTTTGTGAATGACCGCCTCTTCATCGGGACGACCTGTTCTGACCAATTCCAGATAGAAGGAATTTGGAAACAGATCCATCCAAAATTTCAGACGGGCCTCTACATCCGCTTGACCGGAAAGAATTGCTTGACCGATCTCACCACGACGACCA
>CAJXNF010000534.1 GCA_913056375.1 uncultured Pseudomonadota bacterium
GCTGCGAACAGCCGCCAGTATCTATGATGATCACATCATAATCTGAATAGCTAGCAATTGCGCGATCCAAATCGGCTTTATCGGACACAATGCTTAGTGGCACATTGATGATTTTGGCGTAGGTTCTTAACTGCTCCACCGCAGCAATGCGAAATGTATCAATGGTGATCATTGCTACTCTTCGCTTGTATCGAAGCAGCTGTTCAGAGGCGATCTTAGCAGCCGTAGTCGTTTTCCCAACACCTGTCGGACCTATCAGTGTAAAAATCTTTTGCGGAGCGGTAATGCTCTCAACTCCCCTAGTAGTCTTAACAATTTTCATGAGCATTCTTGCTATGAAAATTTTTACGTAAGAAAAATTTTGAAGATCATCTTCTGCAATATTCTTCTGAGCTTCCAACATCAATCTTCTTGCAAACTTCTCTTCCATTCCACTGAAGCGAAGCTGTTGGTACAACACCATTAAATTTTCAGGGAGATTGAGATCATCCATTTGCCCGGTTCTGGAAGCCAGAGAATGCAGCATGTAGCGCATTTCTCCCAATTCCTGTTTCAATTGGGCAACAGTTTGTCCCTCGTAGCTAGCTGTACGATCCCCAAGATTTTGAATCAGTTCTCTCAGATCCTGAATCTCCTGACGAAGTGGCTGCAGGGCTTTGTAAGGATCTGAAGCAGGATTTGGCTGTACTGGCTTTGCAGTCGGTGTTGGCATTTCAGGACTAGCCACCGCAGTAGCACCCTCTGAGCGAGGCATTCCATTTACGGTTGCTCGATATCCACTCGCTGTGGCTTGAGATGAGGCCTGAATATTTGGTTTCGCCTGGCTTTTGTCATCTCGGGCGGCAGTTACTTCCAGCATTGTTTTAGCAAATAGACCAAACGCCTTGTTACCCTCTTTCACCTGCCGAGTTGATACAATCACAGCTTCTGGGCCAAGATCTTTTTTGATCAACTGCAGAGCTTCTTGGATATTATTCACGCGATAGCGTTTGAGATTCATGTGTCAGTCCGACAAAGAAAATTAATTATTCAATTCTACCACCCCAAGAGCCTCAATTCGGACATCAGGGGCAACCTCATTGTGTGATAATACAACTAAATTCGGAATAAAACGCTCAAGAAGCTTTTTAACGTGTGGCCGAATAAGAGGGGAACAAAGAAGAAGTGGTTGGTAGTTATTTATTTCGAACTGTTCAATGAGTGCTTCAGTATTATTGATAATTAACTGAGCCATATTCGGATTCAAGCCAAGATAGGAACCGTGACCCGTGTCCTGTATGGCAGAAGCAACCTGATTTTCTAGTTCTTGACTCATTGTAATCAGCGGCAACATACCATCCGGCGTCTGATACTGCCGTGTTAACTGTCTTGATAGAGCTTGACGAACATGTTCTGTAAGCAGATCAGGATCTTTGGTAAGGTTAGCAACATCGGCTAGTGTTTCCAGAATGGTATGCAGATCTCTAATGGAAACTTGTTCTCGCAAAAGATTCTGTAAAACTTTTTGCACCACACCTAAATTCAATTGCCCTGGTACCAATTCCTCAATCACCTTTGGATTACTCTGGCCAAAGGTATCTAGAAGTTTCTGAGTCTCCTGCCGACCCAAAAATTCAAAAGAATGATTTTTGAGAATTTCCGTAATGTGCGTGGCCAGTACGGTTGGTAGATCAACTACAGTATAACCAGCAAATTGTGCTCTTTCTTCATCCTCAGAAGTAATCCAAATTGCTGGCAACCCAAAGGCAGGCTCGACAGTGTCTACGCCGCTGATTTCTTCATCAACTTCCCCAGTTTTCATAGCCAGGAAGTGCCCAACCATTAATTCAGCACGAGCAACCTCGATCCCTTTGATGGTAATCGAATATTCTCCTGGGGACAGTTCAAGGTTATCCTTGATATGCATTGGGGGGACAACATAGCCATAGTCAGTCGCCATCTGTCTTCGGATAGCTTTAATTCTTTTCAGCAGTTCTCCGTCTTGCTCTTCGTCAACCAATGGAATCAGTCCGTAGCCGAGTTCTAAACCCAACAGGTCAATGGGCAGTAGTGACTCAATGTTTTCAGGCTCTTCTTCAATTTCCTGTTGTAGCTTGAGTTGTGCCTGTGCTTCTTCAGCTTGTTGGTTTCTGAAATTGTCCTGTCTAGCAAGAAAAGCCAGCCCTCCTGTAATTATCCCTAAGGTGAGAAAAGGAAGTACAGGCAATCCGGGGATGACTGCAAAAGCTAGAAGCAGAGCCGCTGAAACATTTAGTGCCTGAGCATTACTGAATACTTGCTTACCCAGATCCACAGACAACTTATTTTCTGCTGATGCCTTGGTCACTGCAATACCGGCAGCAATTGAGATAATCAGTGCAGGTATT